>SOKP01000132.1 GCA_004375715.1 Promethearchaeota archaeon
AATATTATAGTAAATCCTCTTATCTTCAATTTTTAAATACATCTTTACCAATCGTTTGTAATATAAATTTATTAATGAGAAAGAAGGAACCAATTTAGATTTATCAAATTACAAATCGATGATAGTAAATAAAAAACCAAGATGAAAAAATATAAAATGAATTATTTTTGGAACTCAATATCTCGATGCTGCATCTCTATTAACCGTTTATATTTCCCGTCTAATGCAAGTAAAGATTCATGTGTTCCTTGTTCTATTATACCCTTTTTATCTGCGCCTAATACAATTATATTATCCGCATTTTTTATGGTAGATAGCCTATGTGCGATGATTATTGTTGTTCTACCCTTTCTAGCTTTATTTAAAGCATCTTGGATCAATGTTTCAGTATAAGGATCAACGGAAGAGGTTGCTTCATCGAGAATTAAGATCTTTGGATCAGTTATTAATGCACGGGCAAAAGCTATCAATTGACGTTGCCCAATCGATATATTAGACGCATTTTCTTTAAGTTTCGTTTCATATTTTTTGTGCAAAGCTTCAATGAAATTATGTAATCCAAGGAATTTCGATACTTCAATCATTTTCTCTACTATTTCTGGTGTAGGATTATCGAACGCATAAAGTAAATTTTCTTTTATCGTCCCTGTAAACAGAAACGCATCCTGTGGCACCATACCAATTAGCTTGCGAAGATCACTTTTGCTGATTTCTCTAATATCAATATCGTCAAGCGTTACTTTTCCATCATTTACATCGTAAAATCGAGATATTAGTTTGGTTATAGTTGTTTTACCTGCTCCCGTTTCTCCAACAATAGCCATAGTTTTACCCGGAGGAATATCTATATCTACATTTTTTAACACATAACCCTTTGACTGTTCGTGCTGAATGATTTTCTTTTCTTCATCTAATGCGTCTCTAACTACTTTGGGAATTTTATCGTAAACATCTTTTTCAATTGTGATAGAAGCTAACATTCTAAGCATGGATTGAGGCGACATACGTGGCATACCTCCTCCCATCATTCCTCCGCCTTCGCCCATTCCACTACTTGAAGATTGAATTGTAGCTTTACTTTTCAAACTTTTCTCTAGAAATTTACTCATTTGTAAGATTGCTTCAGGAGGTAGAGCTGGAATTGCGGATATTTCTTCTTGATCACCTATTGTACCTGCTTCTTTAAAGGATGTTTTTAACTCCGGATGATTAACAGCATTATCCGTGCCTGGTACAGCATAATTAAATTCAGCTAATATAGTATCAATTAGTTTTGGAGATTCAGAAGGATTTTGCCCCATTAGGCTCATAAATAATTTCTGTCTAATATTTTGAGGCATGAGCATGACATTCTTCATCATATAAGAAGAATATGGTTCTGGAAGTGCTTTCATAAAATCCATCGCTCGTTGCATCATTGGATTATTTGATAAATCTGGAGGTCCTGACATTCCTGGCGGACTCATAGCTTGGGATCCGATTTGAGGCGATTCTGATTTAAAATTAGTAACTTCACCATTTTCTAAAGTGTAACCAAAATTTACAGAATCAAATCCTATCTTCCCAATGACATTTTCAAGTAGTTTTGGGTTTTCGCTATCAGGAATTTCGACTTTTTCTTCAAGTAATGAATATATTCTATCACTCGCTGCTAATGCCGCTGCGATCATCTCTTGAACTTGCATTAATGTCATAAAAGGTCTAAAAAATTGCCCTAAAATACTAATAAATGCAGTTAAAACTCCGACGGTCACTGGTATACCAAAAACAGAAACCTTTCCTAATTCCGCGAAACCTCCAGCCAATAATATACCCGCAGTGAGCAGTGTTGTAACAAGCGAAATTAGAGGAAAGATTGTAGCCATAAATTTTCTTATTTTTAACATTGCATTATAATTAGCTGTGTTTGCTTCATCAAATTCCGTAGCAGCTTTTTTTTCTTGTCCATATGCTTGAACAACCCTTGCTCCTGCAATATTTTCTTGGATTGAGGAGGTAACATTACCAATTGTTTTTCTTGATTCCTTGAAGAGACCCATTGCTACTTTTCTAAATAAATATGTGAAGAAAAAGAATATCGGAAAGATGACTAAAGAGAGCAGAGCTAGATATGGACTGAGAAAAAACATTATGAAGATTGTAAGAACTAAACCAACAATACTCGTAATAATTGATACAAATTGACCTCCTACTAATTGATTTAGCTGATTCACATCGTTGGTTGTTATAGACATTATATCTCCTGATGATCGTTTATCAAAATAACTTAAAGACATATCTTGCAGTTTATAAAAAAGGTCATTTCTAACTTCAAAAGTTATTTTTTGTGATATTTTCCCCATTCCGTACTGAGCAAAGTAAGTAGTAATCGCCATGAATAAAAGCAACGAGAAGTAGAGGGTACTTATAACAATAATATAAGAACTATTTTTAGCTATAATACCATAATCTATTATACTTCGTGAAATAATGGGGGTTACTGAAATTACGAGCGTCCCCATTAATAACAACATTAAAAAGCCTAGGAATTTCCACTTATAACGACCCAAATATGAAAAAAGCCATTTCCATAATTCACGTCGAGGGTGATCTAATTTAGATTTACCACTATCCATCATAAACCTATGCTGCATACCGACACTAGGTTGAATTATTTCCTTTTCTTCCTTTTCCTCATCTTTATGATTATTACTCATCATAGCTTTCTCCTTTAGGTTTTTGTTTTTGAAATAAAGTTTCAAATATTTGCTTATATAAAACATTTGATTTGATTAATTCTTCGTGATTACCTAACCCAACTACGCGACCTCTATCTAAGATTAATATTAAATCCGCATTTCGAATCGTGGATATGCGTTGTGTGATAATAATGGTCGTTGTATCTTTCATTATTTTCTTTAGAGCTTCTTGTATTTTAAATTCCGTTTCTACATCAACAGAGCTAGTAGAATCATCAAAAATTAAAATTTTAGGTTTTACAATTAAAGCCCGGGCAATAGATAAACGTTGTTTCTGTCCCCCTGATAATCTAGTTCCTCTTTCCCCTACTATTGAATTGTAACCTTTTGGTAAGGTTATAATGAAATCATGTAATTCTGCAATTTTAGCAGCCTCTACGATTTCTTCTTCTTTAGCATCTTCCTTACCATAAGCTATATTTTCTGCGATACTTTTATTAAACAGATAAGTCTCTTGTGATACTAATCCAATATTTCTTCGTAAGTCTTTCAATACATAATTTCGTATATCAATATTGTCAATCTTGATAGTACCTTCCTTAATTTCATAAAATCTCGGAATTAAACTTATTATCGTTGATTTTCCTGAGCCTGTCGTACCCAATATAGCGAGCTTCTTCCCCTCCGGGATTTTAAAAGATACATCTTTCAAGATTCTGTGTTCGGAAGTGTAGCCAAAAGATACATTTTCAAAAGCAATTTCGCCTTTAACAGATTTTAGAGGGATAGCGTCTGGAGAATCTTCAATTTCAGGAGCAGAATCGATGATCTCTCTCACGCGTGTAAGTGCAGCATCAGCTTGGACATAAAGCAACATAATTTGCCCCAACATTACTATAGGGAATCCAAGTGAAGCTATATAGGATATCAATGTAACAATTGTACCTAATGGCATTTTTCCCTCAATATACCACATCCCTCCTAAGAAAAAAGTGATAATTGTCGTGGAACCAATTACTACAAAAACAAGGGGCATGTATAAGGAATTAAATTTAACAGAGTCAACGCTGGCTTTATAAAATCTTTTATTATTGATTTGAAACTTTTGGCGTTCTTTATCTTGAGTATTAAACATCCTAACAACTTCAGCTCCAACGATATTTTCTCTAATTGTATTAGTTAATTCGCCAAAACTTTGGCGAGTTTCTAAGAAGATCGGTTTTAACTTTTTTGCGATGGAGTAAGATATTAATAGAGAAATTCCCAATGCTGATATTAAAAAAATCGATAGTTCAAAGCTAAAAAGTAGAAAGCCTATAAAAACACCCCCCATTTGAAGAATTGATTGCAACCCTAAAGTTAATCCCATTCCAAAAATCATTTGAGTCTCCTCAATATCGCTGGTGGCTCTTGAAATTAATTGACCCGTTTCAGTCTTATCAAAAAACGAAAATGATTGGCGGTAGATTGCATTACTAATATCAGTTCGCAAATGATATATAGCTCTTGATGATACTTCTGCGCCTTTAAGTCTAGCGATCCGGCTGGTAAAATATACTAAAAATGCGGAAACTATTATTAATAAGAAATTAACTAATAAATTGTCAATAGTACCAACTTCAGCTCCAATCATTCTCCCTATAAATATGGGTGTAAAAGTGTAAAAAATCGTCGATAATACAAGAAAAATAAATTGAATAATGAAATTTTTTCTTGATTTTGCCCAATATTTAAATATCATTCGCATTGAATTCATGAATACCCTACTCCTCTGATTTAAAATTATTTATTTTTTGCAGTTTTAATTTTTCTTTTTTTATTTTTCGCAATATTTCATTTACATCATCTTCCATATATGTCAATGCGTTCATTTTTTCTTCAAGAGAGATATCCCTCTGCATTATGTATTCAACTGGGCTAGACCACACGCAAAAAGTGGCTCCTTTCAAAAATTTCTCCTGATCAAATTCTAACTCACTTTCTGGAAATCGATGTTTGATAAACTCAAAAATTTTCCCTGTTTTTTGACGGAGGTCAATCAATTTATCTTCTCCTTTTTTGGTTAGAAAATAGAGGTGTTTAGGTCTACCAGTATCCTTACTTACATCGTCTTTTATTGATAAATAGCCTTCTTCTGCTAATTCTTTCATCATCCGATAAATTTTTGAGTGTGGTATATTTCCAAACTTCTTTAAATCGTAGTAAGTCAAGCCTTCTGGAAAATCTTTGACTGTGTTGAATAGAAATATAGTTTTTAAATCCTCAGAGAAATCTATGAAGAATTTAAACCCTTTAGGCCACATTTTTGTATAAGAGATATAAATAAGAAAATTTTTTTCAAAATGAAATATTATGAAAGGCGAAATATTCATTAATTTATAATTTTTTTCATTTTGAAATATTAATATTTTTATGAAATCTTTTTATAATTAATCGCGATTATCTATATTAAAATTATTATTAAACGATTAAAATGACAGACGTATTTATAACAGACACAAAAAAGGGTGTTAGTAAAGCCGTAAATGAAATCTTTTCAAACTTAATGAAAACCGAGCCAATTTTAAAAAGCTCAAAAGAAGTGTATATTAAAGTAAATGGAATAGATTTCAAAAAGCATGCCTATACATCTCCAGAAGTACTTAAAGAGGTGATAATATATTTAAAGGGCAAAGGAGCCAAGATTTATGTAATGGAGAATTCTACTCAAGCAAACATGACTCGAATTGTATTCGCAATCACTGGTTTTAAAGATGTATGCGATGAAACTGGCGCAAGTATAGTATACTTAGACGAAGAGGATACGGAAACTTTTGAATTTAAGGGGAAACCTTCTGCTAAAGATAAATCTAAGGGATATAACTTAAAAACTTTTAGATTGCCTAAAACTATCGTTAAAATCATGAAAAATAGGGAATCAATTACTTATATTAATCTTCCTAAACTTAAAACTCATTCAATGGCAGGAGTGACGCTCGGAATAAAAAATCAATGGGGATTTCCTCAGCATGCTGATCGAGGAAAAGATCATAACTATAACCTACATTCAAAATTAGTTGACGTTTATGAATATATTAAACCAGATATTTGCATAATCGATGGTTGGGGGGGAGGCACTATTCATGGACATTATCCTCCTACCGCATGGGAAGATCGCCTTGTCATACCATTTAATATTTTAATAGGTGGAAGAGACACATTAGCCGTCGATGTCGTTGGAGCAAGAATTTTTGGTTTAACTATAGACGATGTCCCTCATTTGAAAATAGCTTATGAACGAGGTTTAGGGGAGGGTGATTTAAGTAAAATTGATGTAATCGGGAAAGATTTGAACGATTACAAAGAGAGATATGATTGGGATTTACTCCAGGAGTTCCCTGAAGATGTGAAAATTATTAAAGGTAAGGAATTATTGTGTAAGGAAGGTTGTGAAAACAACCCATTGGCTACTTTACAAGTATTTGCTTACGACCACGAAGAAAAATTCAAAGGAGGCTGGTTCTTAGTAATGGGCAAAGGTCACGACGAAGATATTGTGGAACAATTGAAGAATGAAGGCTATACTAAGGGACTCGTAGCAGGATATTGTGCGATTGATGAAGTTGGCGAAAAACTTAGGAAAGAATTCGGGAAACGCAAAGTTTTTTTTTCTGGTGATTGCAATAATTTAGCTGAAACAGTTAAAGCTATACTTAAATTATCAAAAATGACGGTTTTTGATTTAGTATCACTTTCCAACGAAGAAGTGATGTCTCTTATTGAGAGTGCTAAGGAGCATGGTAGTACCGCTTTAACTCCATTGTAATACATTTAATAGGTTTTTTTTACTTCTTCTTAATTTATTTACTTTTTTGTAAAAGAAAAATAATGTTTTATTAATAAGATGGTTCAATAAATTTAATAATGGATTTTGAATCAAAATATTTTGAAATAAGACAATTCTTATCGATTTCTGAGCTAGAATTTAACTTGGATAAGAAGATTGACGAATTATTTGGTTCAGATAGTCTTAAGATGGAAATTTTAAGTAATATTACCCAATTTATCTATTATTTTTCGATTTTTAAAGATGTAAAACCTTTTATGAATTCCGTATATAACTGCATTGAAACTACATTAGATATTAGAGTTGAATCCGTAAGCGATTTTAAAGAGCTTCTTGTAAAAAATGCATTAATGAGATTTGTTCAAGAATTTATTGATTACTCTCAATTAACACAAAAAAGACAGGTAATGAAATTTTTATCAGATTCATTTGAGAAACTTCAGATTCAGCCCATAATTATTAATTTAGGGTTACTTCTTAAACCTATGTATCAAGATAATGCTTATCTTGATAGAGCAACTAAAATTAAGGAAGCTAAAATCTCCTATTCCCTTCTTACTGAGATTGAAATTAAAATTAAGACCATTATTGATGAATGGTTAAAGGTCCAAGTTATTACATTAAACAATCAAGACGAGATTAAAACAGAATTGGGAAAAAAATATGATGATTTAGTGATTAATTTTAAAATTATTAAAGGTTCTGAGATTTACAATAAACTTTTAAGGGAAATAATGGAAATGCTCTCAATGAAACTTACCCTGATTAGTTTAACGGAATCGATATCGGGCGAATCATTAGAACCTATTCCAATCAAGTAAATACCTTACTCGAAGTTCTGACTCTTGTCCTATTCTAAAATTCCATATTTTTAAAAATTGGAATAATTTGAACATTTAAGATATTGAAATC
>SOKP01000317.1 GCA_004375715.1 Promethearchaeota archaeon
CTTAAAGAATTTACCGAAGAAGCGTTATTAGAAGAATTAAGAAAGAAAGAAACTAAGATTCTTTATTCTGAAAAACCCTATATAGATCCAGGTATTCATAAATAAATAAATAAATTCTAGAAATATAATTTTTCTTTAGGTAAAAGAAATGTCTAAAAATATAATTGTTCAAACAAAAAATTTAACTAAATATTACGGTAAATCAAGAGGTATTGAAAACCTCGAACTTGAAATATATCAAGGAGAAATATTTGGCTTACTTGGACCTAATGGAGCGGGGAAAACGACTACAGTTAGAATTTTTCTCGATTTAATCCGAAAAACTTCAGGTGAAGCACTGATTTTTGATCTAGATGTTCACCATCATTCGACTGAAATTCGTCAACGCACTGCTTACCTACCGGGGGATCTAGGTTTATTTCAAGAAAAAACTGCAAGGCGAAACCTACAATATCTTCTTGGGCTTTACGAAAATCATATCCCTATCAGAAGAATTGAGGAATTGGCAGTGATATTCGGGTTAGACCTTGACAGAAAAGTTAAGGAACTCAGCAAGGGGAATAAACAAAAAGTCGGAATAGTACTTGCTTTAGCCCCAGAGGTGGATCTTTTAATCTTAGACGAACCTACATCTGGACTGGATCCTTTAATAACCGCTGAATTCTACAAGATTCTTCTTCAACAACAAAAAGAAACAGGTTCAACCGTGCTTCTTAGCTCCCACTTGCTTGGAGAAGTTGAAAAAGTAGCTCATCGTGTGGGTATCTTAAGAGAAGGAACATTAGTTGAGGTAGCTACTCTTCAACAACTAAAGAGCATGGCAATGAAAGAGATTAAAGTTGAATTTGCTACTAAAGAAGCACTTCAGAAATTCTCTGATCAACTATCTACACAAACTGTAGAATCTGTTATATTAAATGAAACCCATGCTTCATTCATGATTACTCGAGAACAAATATCTAATCTATTCAACTTACTTTCAAAATTTGAGATATTAGACATAGATGTTACAAGTCCTGCACTAGAGGATCTATTTTTGAAATATTATGAGGTGGTATCCTAAATGAAACGATTTTTTAGCTCAGTTAAGGAGTTAATTTTAGAAAAAAAATTCATGATTCTAATATTTGGTGGTGTAATTGGTTTGTTAAGCTTTTTTATAATAGGTATGTTAGAAAATCTGGATTTACAATCATTAGATGATCTTCTTAGTATGATGGGTGGAATGGAAGAATTACTGGATTTTTTCGGAGGGATAGCGGTAATGTCTAACCCTTATGGATTTTGGTCTTTGGAAATTTTAAGCTTCATTTGGTTATATGCCGGAATTTATCTTATTTTTATGGCTAGTTCTCTTCTCTCCAACGAAGTAGAAAACAAGACGATTGATCTTTCCCTCTCTAAACCAATTTCTCGGTATAATTTCCTTGGAAGTAAAATTACATTCCTATATGTATTTATAATGACAGTTGTCGGTATTTTCTTTCTAATAACTCTTGGAAGCATGGCAGGTTCACCAACATTTAGAACCGAAGGAATTTTCACTGAAAGATTATTTGCAATTTCTTTTTCTGTTGTTCTCTTCCTCGGAGCATTAGCAATGGTGGCTAAATTCAGTTCGACGATATTCTTAAGCACGAAAAAGTCGGTGGCAGTGGGAGTGATGGTTTTATTCATTATGTTTTTTCTCGGGGAATTTTACATATATATGGATGAAGCTATCCAAGGTATCAAATACATATCAATCTTCTATTACTATAATCCTGTTGATTATTTGGTATATGCAGACTCAGCCTTATTTACACGAGACATTATTGTCTTAGGATTTATCAACGGAGTTCTCATCGCAGGAAGTTTATTTGTTTTTAATAAAAAGGATATCCCAAATTAAAATATATAATTTTTTTAAATTACTCTTAGAATTATTAGCCTTTATTCAGAGTTTACTTTCTAATAAATATTGTACGTCAAGAAAAGATGGTCAGGCGGTTGGGATAAGCAAAAGTTTTATTTTTCCCATGCTTTCATGATAACATGGGTGTTTGAAG
>SOKP01000193.1 GCA_004375715.1 Promethearchaeota archaeon
TCAATCTCACCTGTCTCACCAAAAATCTCGGGAAGATCGTCGTCAATCTCACCTGTCTCAGTAAAAACCTCGGGAAAATCATCGTCAATCTCACCTGCCTCACCAAATATCTCAGGGAGAATTTCTTCTCCGTCTTCATTTGGATCGACCTGTTCCGAACTCTCTTCAGTGTTAGATTCGTTAAGTTCGGCTTGATTAGGCTCTAATTCGCTTCTTTGTTCATTCTGAGCTAGTTCACCTTCGTTTTCACCTTTTTCGCTCGTTTCTGACTGAGAAGGCTCTAATTCATCGAGGTAATCTTCAACTTGAAGGCGACCTTTTTTTTCTGCTTTAATTTCATCTTTTTCAGATACTTCTTTAGTATCAGTATCTGAGTCAGAGACTTCGGACAAGGAGAACGATCACCACACTTCTGATTCACATATCTCATCCATTAAGCTCTACCATCTCGCTCAGATAATACCAAATCGGGTGTATAAAACAAAAAGCGTTCCTTTTGAACTGCGTTTATAATGCAAGCTTGTCTATACCCTAAGCATGAAAGAGACATCTGATCCTCAAGAGAGTTAGTAAAAAATCTAGCCTCTTTAATTTTGATATTGAAGAGCATATTTATATTAGGAAGAGAATATATCCCTTTTGGGAGTACAGAAGCATCTTTCCCCACAGTAATCAATCCAACACCGCGGGATCTAAAAGCTTCTAAAAACTCTTCAAAGGCTTCTGCCAGATAGCTTTGGGTCACCGATAAGTTATCACCACTATCGTTAAAGTTACTTTTCTTAGCTATATGTTCTATTTCATCAATGATTACTGCGTATTTTAACTTATCCTCGCCACTCTCCGGAATAAAAACCCTTATCATTTGGATGATAAAATGAATAAGTAATTTAAGCTGATTGTGATTGTTACTGATTGACGATAAATCGAGTAAAACGTTCTTTCCATTGATAAACTCTTGAAACCAAATTGGGGGCTCGTGAGCTAATTTCGTAACTGAATCTAGTTCAGAATCTATAAGGTTATACATTCGATTCTCGATTGCTAGCAATGAAGTACCTCCAAAATCGCCCGGATATTTATTTTTTTTAAACCAAGTCCAATACAATTGAAAAAGATCCTTTAAATTATATGGTAAGTGTTTATATTTTTTATAATAAGCTTTTAGTGCGTTACCCATATTCCATTCAAAGATGTCTTTTAATCCAATAATTGAACTTAATATTTTTGCAAGGATTTTTAAAAACGATAAAATATCTTCATAATCAAAACAATACGGTATTCTTACGTTAGGATACTCATAAAACTGATCGCAATTAAAATGTGCTTTTTCTTCGCCTTTTCTTAAGAGAATAACAAGAGTACCGACATTCGGAGCTTTTTTACTAATTTCATTCACGAGGTGATATAAGAAATAGGTTTTTCCATTACCTGTTAAACCGAGTATATTTAGGTGTCTATTCAAATCATTTAAGTAAAGATATTGCTTCTGTTCCGTTTTAACGCCATTTTTATTGATATAATTTCCAAGAAGAATTGTTATTTTGCTCTCGTCTGGATCAGTATTAAATCCCCTTCTTTCATATTTTAATCTAACTGATTTTTTAATTGGGATATTTGATGGGATAACTAGATCAATTTCCTCTGGTTTTATAAATCCAGGCATCCAATGAGGCATCCATCTTAGCTTTTTTAATTCATTATAATACCTACCAGTATAATCTCCGGCTGTGTTCTTGAAAAATGTCATTTCTTTTAGAATATCATTCATAGTATCAGGCGGAACTTCTTTCAATATTGCCTTTTCTTCATTAGAATTTTTAAAATCGGAAATTAGATTTTGCACGTAAGATTTAATCATTTTTGATCGAACTTTTTCATCGTAAGATTTGGTTTCTATACTGAAGAAGATTTTAATTTTATATAATTCATCAATAATAGTGGACGAAGAAACTGAATCGTCCTTTTGCCAAATTATATAGAACTTGGCAACGTGATTTTCAACCTTATTCAAAAAGTAAAAAATATCTATAATCCTCTTGAAAAACTTGAATTTTATTCCATAAGGAGGTTCTGGGAACACAATTTCATAAAATTTAATGTGATTAGCAAATCTATAATTATTAGTCCTTTTAGTACTAACTTTACCTGTTAATCCGGGAAAAAGGTCTCTCAAATAATTCAGAAAGTAGAGTGCTTTAGCTTCTGCACTATCTTTTTTATTAGCCGTCAAGAAAAAGTTCCATGAAAACTGATCATTGTTTTTTTCTAAATCTAAAACGAACTGAGTCGTGTAGACGGTATCGTCCCCAAATGGATTACACAACCAGGAAATTTCATTTTCTTCTGTTGCCTCATTACCAGGTACTTGAGTTATACTAACTATTCCTTGCCATAAATCACATTCCATCGCCTGACTCTTTTTCATTACATCTCCCCCCAATCTCTCTCAACATACTGTTTAAAACCGTCAAATATCGTGGAATAGGTATCGAAGCTCCTTTTACAAGTTTCGGTTATTTTTGTATGGTCATTTACTTTAATGTTCTCGATTGAAGTTAAAAAATGTCGAAGATTTTTTCCCGTAAACGGAAACCATTCAATGTTGCCGAATTTACCTATGAATTTGTCGATATTTTCGGAAGATATTGCGTAGTCCACGCTATAATATTCTCGGTAAACGCTGCGTAGAAACTTTGGGAGCAATTCCCGAGCAGTTTTAAGCACATTCTCATATTTTTTGTAGCTTAAGTTTTTGTGCATGATGAAGTATTCGTAATACAATATAGGAGCAAAATGTTTGGTCAAGGCACTTCTTATCTTAATCGGGTCTAGAACTTCTGAATCATGCGTTTTTTCGGAGTAAGACGATTGTTCGGACTCCAGTTCAACTGGTTCGTAAGTAATGATCGAACTATCTCGGGAATCTGAAGATGACTCTGTAGCAAGAATTTCACTGGAATTCGTTCTTCCTTCGTTCTTTATAACATTTGGAACGATAATTGATTTGTCCTCTCCTTTTACTTGATAAAGGTCATCTACGGCTTTTCGAAACTTATCACCTATTTTATAACATGTTCGTACACTTTCACCTCCGCTTGCTCGTTGGGGATGATCCTCGACCAAATAACCCTGAGTTTTCAGGATTTGAAAAATAGAATCTCTTAATTCGGTTATTTTCTTTTTCCCTTGGACTCTTTTTAACGCTGTGTTACGGATATACTTAAATAATTCTTCCTTAAGTCTCGCTTCAGTCAAACCCGCGACCTTGTCAAATCTTCTAATTGCCCCTAAAAAGGAAATGATATCGTCTACAAATTCTACATATATCCCAAGGTCTTTTTCAAAAAGCGTTTGTTTTGCTCTTGCGATTATTCTCTGCTCATGATTTTCAAGGTCATACCCTTGTCTTTTCATATAAGCGATGATTTCCGCTGGAGAGAGAGAATCTAACTCCGAAATTTCCTTAAATCCAATTATTCCTGGAAATGGTTGATTTATGTCAGATCTTTTAATAATAACCTCTTGATCTTGAAGATTCATTAAGTAATCAATCTGATACGTAGTATTACGTTTAGAACTATAATAACCAGTTCCATGTAATTCTTGTAAATTCATTTGATTTTTCAACATAGCTATATCCCGCTTATCAGCAGCTTTAAAAGAGATTAAATTCGGCATGTAGTTTAGTACATGATGATGAAGATAGTGTATTTGGTTTGCAGAAAATATGAACCCAAATCCTTTTTGAAGCAGTGGGGCGAGATATTTATCAATCTTTCCATAGTCCATAGAATTTGCGTTATTATCGATAAAATAGGCGTCGAAAAAGAGATCGATATTGGGTATCACTATATTTTTTGGTTGAAAATCATCGAAATACTTCGTGTAGTGTATCAACTTTGATACGATTACAAAAGATACAAAGATCTTTTGGCTAACTTCCTCTAAAAGGGATAAATCTATTATAATTGTTTTGTCATTTCTAATAAAATCTATGGTATTTATTTCGTGCTCAGGTTTTAACGAGTGTGAAATGAAAAATTTTCGCCAATCAATAAATCCTTGTAGAATTGAGATTAGATTACTATAATCATTTTTTTTTATGTATTCTTTCTCCATTTTATGATCTAATTCTAAGGAGGTTAAGCTCATATTTTGATTGTTTTTAACAGCCATTTTTAAAAGATCCACAGTTCTCTTCTGCTCTTTAAAGGCTAGCGCAAACACGTCATAAAAAAAGTTTAAATATTCATTATTCTCTGGATCGTAATCCATCTCTGAGCTCAGCAATTCCAATGAAAATGCGTGGCCTAACTGGAATAGTAAGACTGAATCCTTGTAATCGGTGTTTTGAAAAAGAGGTATAATTTTTGACCAATTACCTGAAAAATCAAAAATAATGCTTGGAATCTTTTTTGGTATAAGCTCAGCGACAATTCTCATTGTGGTTAATTCTCTCTGCTCGGGAAGACCGTTCGTAATTAATAACTGCCTTATCTGTTCGTAAGTAAAGCCCAATTCTACCTCGTTTTCTAACATCTCAGTGTTAAATGTTTTTCCTATTAATAAATCATTCTTTAGATGAAGAGGTGTGTTGAATTCAGCGGCGACCCGCGTTTCCAAGCCCTTCTTAAATTCGTTTGAAATAGCGATTAATTTTATTAAATTTTTACCTTGAAAATAGAGATAATTTAATTTCGTATTATCATTCTTGAAATCGTGAGTTTTGAGAGCAATACTGGCGAATCCGTTTAGAAGTCGAGCCGTCCCAACTTCCGCTAATCGAAGCCTTAAAAAGTTTTGTTCAAACGATTTTTTCAATATTATCGTTTTTTCCTCAAGTTCATAAACCACATCAAAAACATTAGGTTCATTATTAGGATCAATTTCTTGATAACAATTTATGGCTATAGTTAGATAAGTTTTCCAGATACCAGATCTCATTTCTAGCCAATTTTTGTAATCCTCTGACGGATAATCGTTCTTATCTAATTGAATTATTTCCTCATTAGTAAGGGTAAATTGTTCTCTGGTTTTTCTGTTATATTGTTTAAAACATTCTTTTGAAAGCATCTTTTCGTCCGCAGGAATTGCATTCACAAAATAATTGAAAAATATGTTGTGAGTATTGATCGCTCTAAAGAATTTATCGGGATAAGCAAGCATTGGTTGGATAGCGTGTCTAAGATTCAATAGTTTCGCACCGATCAATATCTTGTTTTGAATATTAGCAAAAATCACAGTAGGAAATCTTTTATACTGAAAGAATTTTGTGTCAGGAAATAAAGCAATAACTTTAATGCTTTCATAGCGATAGAGCTTTCTATTAGAGAAAAAGAATAGCACATCGCGCCACCATACAAAGAAGAGATAATATAGAAAGAATCCATCAATTATCGATATTAAAAGGGGGGAGAAATTAAGTGAAAATAAAATTATTGAGACTATAATAACCAAAAAAAGTGAAAACACAGATTTGAGAAAAAGATTGAAGTTGTAAGAATTCTGTGGAACTTCTTTAAGCTCAGATGATCTGAAATCAGTTGGAATACTATAAGTGGTAACTCTTACGGCTTCCAATAGCTCTCTGGTTTGCAGTAATCGAATCTTAGTGTGATGGAAATTTGCTATGAATTCCGATTTCAAAGCATTTGCATTTTCTTCAACTTCATTAAGCAGATAATTTAGCATTCCTCTTTTTAATATCCCCTTCTTATGGCAATTTACGCTGAAAAAGATGGATATAGTAGAGGGTCCATCATCCTTAAGTTGTGATTTGTTTTCTTTTACTCCCTCAACGCTGTTCTGATTCTGTGTTCTTAGATCAATTACGGGGTTATGGGAAACTTGATAAGAAAAGCTTAAATGAGAATTATTTAAGGCTTTCAAAAATTGGTTAAGTGTGGGTTGCAGGTTCTCGGGTAAGACCTCGATCTTGAAAATCCTTAGGGCAACTGTGGACGAGATTTTCTTGTTGATAAGGAAGAGAGTTGATGGTTCGTCTTTTATAACAAAAAATTCCACGTCTCCAAAAGGGAGTATGTAAAATGTTTTGTCAAAGAGATTAAAAACTCCATTTAGGACTCTTTTACATTGATCAAAAAAATAGGTGAAGAAAAAAAGAGGAAAGAGCAAACTTACGGTATAGAAAATGTTCTTTGTTTGAAAGTATAATGATATTGAGATCGTTAATAGTAAAATCACACTTACACTTCCCTTAATATTGGATACCCTTATGTTAATATCTCGATAACTGGGATTTACTCGCCAAATATCTAAGTAATCTTTATTGTCACTAAATTTACCTGATTTTTTTTCATTTTCTTCAGAATTATCCCTTTGGTAAGCCATGTCTTTTGACCTAATATTATTAGCATTCATTTACCATTGACAGCTCCTTTTATTATCTTCTTTTTCAATTTGTTTCTCAGTTTTTCTATATTTTTTTTTAGCTGACTTTGCTGTTCTAAAGTCTCCTAATTGTTCGTGCAAATAAGCAATTTCTAACCATGGATTAAGATATGAAAATGAAGCATAAATAAGTGGTTTGTATGTGGATTTATAGAACGCGTCTAATGCTTTATTATACATTTTCAAATCTTTATATATTAAACCAATCTCTCTCCATACTCTCCTCAATAATTCATCCCTAGGGATTGGATAATAACCGAGTCTACTTTCCTCAAATCCAAGAAAGTTTTCATTGCTAAATTCTTTAGTAAAGTGAATTAATGCCTTAAATATCTCTTTAGCTTTATAATAATATCCCGATTTGCGATAAGAAATACCAAGTTGTAATACTAATTCATTTCTTAAACCCAAAAATAGAAGACGGTGAGATAAATTCACTAAAACAAATTTTATATTGGCAGGGATATATATTTCAAGAGCGTCCAGTGCTCTTTCCATATTTTTAATAGCACCACGGTACTCTTTTTTATAGAAACATTCATTTCCACGATTCTTAAATTTATGATAACTTTCTATCGCAGCTAATTCTTCTGTATTTATCCTTAATTCTTCGTTCATATTTGATCATCATAACATGTCACTCCTCCGTTCTATTTAAATAACTAAAAAACGAAATGCAAACAAATTAGGTAAAGACAAAATACTGCTAAAACCGAAATATTTTCCTACTCCATTCAAAGATTTAATTAATTGGGATGAAATAGAATATACTAAAAAACCGATAGATTAAACAACCTATTCCAAGTTAATTAAAAGAAGTCATTCATCAACTAAAAAATTATTAAATAGGATTTTCCTATATTTCGAAATTGCTTAACTTAATGTTGAATGAATTATAGAACCGTAACTTCAGATTCCAAAAAAAAAAATTATTTTTTAATGCACTTTATTAAAAATCCTCATCAAGTAAAATAGGAGCGGCGTTCATAAGAATCTCGCAGTCGCAGTAGCCCCCAAATTCCTTACATATTTCTAAAAAATTTTCTTCAATTATCTTGAAGTCTCTATTTAAATTACCTAAAGAGGACATGTATGATGCCTTTTGTAGACTACTTGAAGTAGCAAAAGAAAAAGGGTGGATAGAAGAACTTTTCCCTGTTTTTTGGGGATTACTCCTAAATTTCAGAGTAAAGACAATTATTGGGCTTTTATCAAGTTGATCTATCCAATTAAAAATACCGCGTTGTTGAACACATATTATTCTCGAATTGAAACTCAATTTCTTACTCTATTGAATGGCATAAATAAATTACCTGTTTAAATAAGATAAAACTATATGCTTCAAATTTTTGAAAGTCAAGTAAAAATAATTAAATTTAAATAGTTAAATATTAAAGAAAAGAATGAGGGGGAAAAAAAATTTCCTTCCCGATAAAAATTTCTAAGAAAAAGGTTTTTTAATGTGAAAATCCAAGAAAAAAATAATAAATTAAGATCAGTTTCTAGTGTAACAATTATTTTCTTATTAATAATTGCAATAGTGCCCCCAAATTTCGCCTATCAAAAAAAAGAACAACTAGTTGATGCGATTGTATTATTTGAAAATGGAGTTATTGTAGATGATATCCCTGGAGTTGATTATAAATATCGCTGGGAAAATTTAAACGGATTTGCTGGAAGAATGTCATATTCTACATTTAAAGAGCTTGAAAAATCTGATTTAGTAAGGTTTATCGAGATAGATTCTGAATTAGGTACTTTTGAAGTTTATCATAAAGAAGAAAGTCTTGATTGGGGAGTTGATCATATAGATGCAGAAAAAGTTTGGGGAGGCACTGATGGTGCACTTGAGGTCATACCAGGAAATCCATCTGGTCTTGGAGTGAAGGTGTGTATAATTGATACAGGCATTTATTATACTCATGATGATCTAAATGATAACTATGAAGGAGGAATAGATCTTATAGACGGTGATAATGACCCTTTAGATGAAGAGGGTCATGGAACAATGTGTGCCGGAATAATTGGTGCTGAAGACAATACAATCGGTTATATTGGAGTCGCTCCGAATGTCTCTCTATATGCTGTACGTATCTCAAAAACTTATTCTGATATTGTTGAGGCTCTTACCTGGGCAATAAATAATGAAATGGATGTGATATCTATGAGTTGGACATTTCATTTTGAAATTGGATAGATGATGGTATTATAGGTTATCTATGCTGGGCTGCTTATGAACAAGGAATTGTTCTTGTAGCCGCAGCAGGAAATTACAATGAAAGACGCATATATTTACCTGCAGCATATGATGAAGTAATAGCAGTAGGAGCAATAGATAAAAATAATTTAAGGTGGGATGAGGGTGAATATGGTAGTAATTATGGTCCAGAATTAGATTTTGTTGCTCCGGGAGTGAATGTTTATACCACGAGGGCTAGTGATATTATTCCATATGATGATGGAACAGGTACTTCATTTGCTACCCCTCATATTGCAGGTATCTGTGCATTGATCCTTTCTGAACACCCAGAATTGCCAAGAGATAGCACCCGACCAAGTATAGTAAAGGATATCCTAATTTCCAGTTGTTTCGATCTTGGTCCACCAGGTAAAGATGACGAATATGGGTATGGTTTAGTTAATGCATATGCTATATTCGATACAATACCTCCAGAAGTCACTATTACATCACCTACTCATGGTAGCGTAGTTAGTCGCTACACTGTTCTTATTGAAGCGGATGCTTCTGATGACCTCGCAATAAAACGAGTTCGATGTAAGATTGACAACAGTTTATGGTTAGTAGATGATACAGAAGCTCCTTATCAATGGACTTGGGACACTACAGGTTATTCACAAGGGAGTTACCATACAATTACTTGCATTACATATGATTATGCAGGTAATTATGCTGAAGATCAAATCACTGTAAGAATACGCACTGTAATTGATGATGGCGGCGGGGGCGGTGGTTGCCCAATTCTGTCCGTATATGATGGGACAGAATATATAGAGGAAGGTTTGCTGGATATCCATAATCCAGAGGGTGTAGATGTAGAAACAATTCATACATTAATCACAAAACCCGAAGCTATAAACAAACGATACCTCCTTCGACTTATCGAACATCCTAAAACTATCTCACATATCGATAAGGTGGAGCTATTTGGGAGATTACCCGGCGGACAATTGAAACCAATGCCCTTAGCTTCCGCTATTCACTCTGCTTTGGGACAAGTGCGATGGACGTTATTAATTAGGGATGATGTGCGAGTCGATATATTGGGCGCCGATCATAATGAAGGGAGTTCTGAGTTCATCGAATTGGAGTTCAAGGCACCTGCACAAACAAATTTCATCGAATTCATATTCGTTATTGAGGGCTTCAACTATATTGTGAAATAATAAAAAAATTTCTGACCAATACTATTATTCCATCTCATAAAAGGATGGAAATTCAATTTTAAATTCCTTTTTTATTTTATTTGTTTAAAGACGACTCTTCTAATTTCTTGAAATCTTTTTCTAAGAGTATTAATATTTCCATTTTTCATGGTGCTAATCCTTCTCCACAAGATTTAAAATTCATTTTCGTAGCTTTTTTTAAGAACCCACTACACTCACTGTATCAAATTTTTTTAATTATCCTTTCACAAATAATTTTTGATAAAAATCTAAGAAAAGAAAAATCAAGTTTTAATTTATAAATTTTAAGAGAATAGGTATATTTCAAGATGTCAGTCCATTATAGAAAGAAAAAATTCTGTGTTAGCTCTTCAGAATCTTCTGATTTGGGCGCAAATTTGAAATTTAATACATTAAATCTTAACGGTTTAAGATATTAATCTTCTTGACGGTTTAAATAATTTCACCGATTTACAAGTTTTATCTCTCTTTAGCAACAACAATTCTGAGATAAAAGGACTTGAAAATTTGTCAAACCTCTTAGAATTACACCCAGAAAATAATTATAGGGGGGAATAGAATAGTCATTAGAATATACCAAAATACCCCCGTTATTATAAGAACATAAAAGATTCGCTTAATTGAGAACAATTTTTCTATTTTATTATTTAAGAATAAATTTAATCCAAGAATAAGAAAATTTATGCTTAAAAACATATATATGAAGGTAAATAATTCTAAAAAAAAAAAAATATTTCTTTGAAAGTTAAGATAATCGAAACCTACTTTTCCATGAAAAGCAGCATAAAAGTAAACTAATGGAGTGATGGCAATACACATATAAATGATCCCACTAATGAGAAATAAAATATTTTGTGTTGTTTTTTTCATAATTTGGCTCTAGAAAAAATTAAGATAATGAGATATATTAATTTTCACTTTTTCATATATTATTATCCTTTTTATTAAACGTATTAAAACTACCCCCCATTTCCTTTTGATATTTTTTATTTATAAATGGATAAAATATTGCATTAGTGATTATGTATAAATTAATCACAAGTAATTGTAAAGAATGCGGATCAGACATTATTGTCATATCTAATGGCTATCACACTTGTGCTGGATGTGGATTTGTATCAGAAGATGTAGTATTAGGAGAACAAGTCTATTATTCCCATGAAAATGAAACTAGCAGCTATCTCAGTAATAGAATGATAGGGAACTCTCTTGAAAGAATAAGACGTCAATACACAAGTAGAATGTATAGTATGATAAAATTAGATTGTCATAAAAATAAACATCAAAGCTTAATTCAGATCGCAAGGGAAAAAATTAAAACACTTTTATTTATTTTAAGGCTACCTGAAAAAGACATGAGTGCTATTTTTACTATGTTTAAAGATTTTCATCCTAAGATAATAAAAGGAAACAAGTTTAAGAATCCAGAAAAACTTGTTCCTTGCATTATATTTGTCTATTACAAATATTGTGAAAATAGGCCAATCAATTCTGTAGAATTAATTAATTATTCTAAGATTAACCGGAAGGAATTGAATAATTTTTTAGTTCACAATAGCCATTTATGGGCAGGATATAACATGGACAAACAATCTATGGTCCTACAACTGATTTTAAAAGTAACAGAAGAGTACAAGTTAGGCATGGATTTTTATTATCAATCAGAAAAAATACTTTTGGGGTTATGGGAGTATATTTGTGATACAACGGAACAAATTTTGGCAGGATTCGCGTGCTCTTTAACCATATTATGTATTGGTGGCTATAAAGTGAGAGCGAGTAATATTTGTGAAAAATTGAATATAAGCATGTCCAACATATCAAAAAAATTTAAAGATAAAATAGTTAGAGTATTTAAACTTGAAAATTATAGAAGTTTAGTCAAGTCTGCTGAACTTATTAAGAGATTTTTAATTGGATTGAGTTTAATTGATTCGATAGTTTAAAAATTATGATTATGAATAATTACTAGGTTTTTATGTGAGATTGGATTAATCGATATTCAAACAAAAAAATATTCTTAATTTTCTGAAATAAGATTTTTCAAAGTAGTTCTAAAAATAACCTCTTTTAAATATAAAAAGATAAAATTAATAATAATTATAATAACATATTAGTTTCATAAATTAAAAGACGTGATTTCCGTTCCAAGAAGTGAAGATGATTACAGAACCGAGTTAATAAAGGAAATAAATGCACACATTCCACATCCATATAAAGCACACAATTCAAAAACGATCACATTTGATAAAAATGACCCCCGAGTTGCCGTTTTAAAAGCATTAAAACGAGAATTTGATATTGTCATTTTAGACGAAGCTTTCGTTAGCGATCGTGAGATTAATCCAGATCGCATAGAATTTGCTGTAGAAACTAAACCATTTGGAAGTACTTTTACTGGAATATCTCAAGCTGAGGATGCGTTTACAGCGTTTCCTAACTTGATAATAACTTACGCAACTAATTTTGGAAATGATTTGTATAAGCGGGAAAAAGATAATCCAGAAATCCGTCTTAAAACTCAAGCTAAACCTCTAGCAAGAAAATATGTCCAGATCGCCGAATATATCTCATCGGATGTAAAAAAAATCAAAGATGTAGAGCCACTCCGCAAAAGAGTGTCAGAGAAGGGGATAATTGCTACACTTACTGATTGCATGGATCGAATTCAATCTCAAATGACAGAATTACCCTTTGAAAATAAAAGCGATTTGGCAACAAGAACACTCGTTATGTGGAAAAAATACGATGAAGATGATGTAGATGTGTCTGCATTAGAATATAATGTTAAGCGAGCTGCGTCATATATCATTGTTGATTAACTGATGTTTTATAACCTATTACAAAAGAAAACTAAAAAGTATCGACTCCCTCCATTAGAACCAATTAATGGAAATGAGGATAATCCAAAAATGTTCTCAACGAAATACATCGAGCGTGCCATTTCTGATACGGGCGATTATCTCCCGATATTTGGGATTGATATGTTTTCATTGCTTCCCAAATCAAAAAAAGTTATCAAGGCAATCAATGACGTCATAGAAAAAATAAGCGACTTAAAAATTGAGACACAAAGCTCGGATTTTATAGGTAAAATCTTTCATTCAATGATACCATCAGAGATCCGTAAGTCTCTTGCTGCTTACTATACGGGGAGTGCCCCCGCAAAACTACTCGCTCTATTGACAATCAAAAAGGAAACAGATAAAGTATGTGACCTCGCATGTGGGAGCGGAACATTGCTTATTGAATCTTACCATGTGCTTTACAATCTATACAAGATAAAAAACCCAGATTGGACGGATGAGAAAATCCACAGACAAATAATTGAATCGCAGATATATGGCAATGACATCACATTATTTGCATCACATTTAGCAGCAATGAATCTTGCATCGCAGTATTTAGATGGAGAAATCACGAAGATTAATATAACAGCAACCGATGGGTTACAAATAAGCCCAAGACATAGTTATGGCACGATTATGGACTTCGTTAAATCCACAGAGCTTCAAACGGTAAGCATGGACGGAAAATCTTACAGTATTGCGTATCCTTTTGTTAATTATGTCATCATGAATCCTCCTTTTTCCAGACAGACTGATATGTCTGGAGCACTGTTAAAAAACCTTATAAAAGTAATTACAGCGTGGTTTCCAAGCAAGAATGAACAAAAGAATTATATTGATAAAAAAATGGGATTACACGGATATTTTCTCATCCATGCTGACCATTTAATAAAAAAGTATGGTCGAATTGCTATGGTTTTACCTTCTAGTACATTTTACACAGATTATACAGGGAAATTATTAAGATTTCTCCAAGATAAACAATATAGTATCGATTATATAATAGAAATACTTACCAAGCGATCTGCTTTCTCTGAAGATGTTACTTTCAAGGAATATATGGTGGTATTTCGCAAAGGAGCTTTGAAATCTAATTCCCAAACACTTCTTGTGTCAATAAACAACGAATTTTCATTAAATAGAGTTGATGAGATTTATGGTTTGATTGAAAAACAGATAGAATCGGATATTCTCAATCTCAAATCTATTGAAACTCAAAATTTATACACTTCAACTAAATGGACAGAATTATTTACCCGCGTAGCCAACTTTACTTTCCTTAAATCTCCAGGACTTGAAAAATATAACGGAAATACATCACAATTTAGGATTATCAGAGGATATGATGGAACATATTCTGATTATCTGATGCTACCAAATAAGGAATGGAACATAGAAGAACTCAATACCACGACATATAAATTAATTCATCATACCTTACCTAAAGATGATGAGCAACGGGAATGCCTCATTCCAGCATCATATCTCGTATCTGCAATTCGAAGATCAAGAGATGCAAATTCACTTGTTACAGCCCCAAATTGCTATGTATTAAATCTACCGTATCAATTGCCAAGAGACCTGGATGAATTCTATAGAAAGTATATTCATTGGGCAGAAAATGGATTAGAAGCTAAATGGAGCCAAGATAGAAAGAAGGGACACAAGCGAGTTCCAATCGTGAAAAGAGCTACCTACAAAAAAAATCGTAAAGGGTTAAAGGTGATTGACCAGGGTCCATGGTTCAGTCATGCATATAAGAATAAATGTCAAGAAACTAAGAGTAATCTTTTTTTATTAAAAAAATATCAAGTATCCGCTAGGAGAACACTTGCTCCGTACTCTAAAAAAATAGCTAGCGTTAATCATGGTTCTTTAATGTGGATAAAAACACCAAATAATAAATTTTATGCTAGCTGGATGAATTCAAGTCTATTTTTCCATTCATTATTTACTAATCAACGGATCATCCATAAAGACTATTGGGAGATGATGATTGGAGATTTCAAGAATGTCATTTTTCCTAAATATGGAACCTTTGATGATGACACAATAGATGATCTTATTTTAAAATGGGAGGATCTGGCATTAATTTCAACAGAAGATATGCCGTTTTTACCACAACAATTAGGAGCAAATCTCGTAATAAAAAGTAAAAAGAAAAAAGACCCTCCACCAGATCAAGTTATACCCTACGACCGTTTACCCGAACGGGTAGAGTTAGACAAAGCTTGGTTGCGTGCGTTCGATGTTCCAGATGATAAGATCGATAAAAATATTAATGAAATTTATGATTGGTTAATAGACTATATGGAAACGAGATGAGATCATTTAGAAGAAAGTTATCTGGTTTGCTTGCAAACCAGAAACAGTCTTAACAAATTTAAGAGCTGGTCATATCGACATATACCGACAATTTCCGCCAGAAATTACTAAACAACAAATCTCGTATTTAATGCGTCCTGACAAACTTTTACCTTACCTATCAATAATTGTAAGGTTCTCCGATCAGTGGGCAACCGAAAGAAGCCCGTGGTCCATGAAATTTTGGCTCGAGATGTATCAATTAAATAATTTTTACCACTATCTTACGACTAAAATGCTTTCTATCAAACGCTCTGATAAAAGAATAGGGAATATGTATCAAGAAGTTATTGAGTAGGCCATTTATACCCGTTTTTATCAATTCTTTCGTTAAATACTCCATCCATCTACTATTATCAATTAAAGAAGTTTAAAAAAATCTGGATTTTTACGGCATTCTTCAAGTTGTGGATCCTTTTTAGCGGATTCTTTAAAAAACTTACTGAATTCATTATCGTTTCTGATCACCTTTTGAAAATAGTTTATAGCTTCTTGCTTACTGCCTTTAAGACAGTAAAAACATGCTAAATTGTAATTAATTTCAGCAATTAAGAATTTATCATCTAAAGGCTCTATTAATATAAGACTTTTTTTTGCATTTTTAATAGCATTTTCTACATCCCCAATATAACTAAGAGCTACACCTAATAAATTGTAAGTAATCCCTAGTTTTAAAGCATCGTTTGATTTTTCTATAATATTCAAAATACTATTATACTCTTTTACTAAAGCTTTGTAATTTCTTTCAACTTCTAGCTTTTTAATAATCCTATTGCGCTTATATAGATCAGCATATTGATTCTTTATGTAAAAATCTCCTTTATAAATTGGATCCATCGGCTTTTTCGGCTTTGAGATTGTGACTTTTATTTACCCTCTTGGTTGCTTATCAATTTCTGAATAGAGTGCTTTATCTTCGTCATCAGCACATCGAATGTTTATATAACCTATAAAAGTTATAATGCATGATTTTGCCATATCAATAAACCAATTGTAAGGTAATAGCTTTTTTAGGTCTAAATGATGCTGTTCGCTATAAGTTTTTAATTTCTTCTTGGATTTTCCTTTAGATTTCATAAGATTATAAACCATATCAGTTTTTTTATCGCGCGTTGGAAATTCCTTTCCAGCATGGAGATATTTTGATCTTAAATTGTAGTATTCAGTTAAATCTCTCCTAAATTGGATATTATTTGGATCTTCCAATGAAAAGTAACCAACCCCAATGAATTTAAGGATAAAATCCTTGAATTTCGCTAAAGATTGGTACGTATTATTAATGTATAAATTTCCAATTTGCTTAAATAAATCATTAAAAAGATTTTCATCTAGTGAAGCCTCTTGAAGTAACTTTTTTAAACCGACATAAAATGAACTATCCGCGTATTCGTCCCATTTTTCTTTTGCTTGGCTATATTTTGATGCAAAAGTTTCTATCACAGTTATCAATAAAGAGAATGCTACTGATATATTGTTCTCAGAAATAAGCAGACTGTTATTAAAATTACTCAATCCTTTAAAGAGAAAGAGGAATTGTTCCATTCTTAAATCACAAATTAAGTTTAAATTATGTTCTATATTTTTTTGGATTTCAAGAGTATTTTTTGCATTAAAATCTACATTTTCAATAATTCCCCTAAATTCGTTCTGATAAGACTCCTCCGATAATGTAATGTAATCCTTGGGAGTTGTAATGAAATATTTTGAGAAATATAATGAAAGAATGTGAAGAAAATCAGAAACAATTGAAAAAGGATCTATTCCGATTGTTTGAGTTTTAATTTTCTTATCAAATAAATTAACAACTTTAGCAAACAAGATATAGTAGTTAACTTCCTGATTTATTTCATATTGTTGCAGAAATTTAACTCTGCTAGCGAACTCCTTAATTGATATTTTTTCAGTAACTGCAAAAAATTTTTCTTTAAACTTTCTTTCCTTTAAATTCTCTGATTTTATGCATTTTATTGGAAAAAGCCAAAAAAAATCTTTTATAATGATGTTATTGCTTATTTTACTAGAAGATTGGACAATATACATATAGATATCCGTCTCATAATCCTTAGATTTGATCTTCTCATAATTCTCTAACAGAGTATTTATCATACTTCTCAACTTTTTTTAAAATTGGTTTTCTATAATTCATAGAGTTCATTCTTTTTTATATTGTCATATTAAGGATTTAAGCTTATTAAATAGTAAATATAAATCCATGAAGACTTTCATATGATATTGGATTGTTATTAAAATTCTAAAAGACTATTTATTATTTTTTTCTTTAAATATTCCTGTATTTAAATCTATTCATTATGGTAGTATTCGATTATTTCGAAGGTGTTTTAGAAGGTTTCGAGTATTTAATCGCACTTGGTTCGATTGTGGGCTTATTATGGATCATAATTGGGATAATTTTCCTAATTGGGGGCGGTCAGCGGTATCGAAATAAGATGATTGGCGTTATCATCGCGTCCATCGTACTTTTGGCTGTGTGCGGGCTTGACACTGGGATTAAATACTTCAGGATTTTTTGATAAAAAAAAAGTCAAGAAAAATTTATCAGAATTTTTTCTTCAAATATTTGAATAATATTAATATGCTAAGTACGAAACAGGTAATACCTAATGTTGTCCAAATAAAGCTAAGTATAAACGTATTAACGAACATAAAAAAAATACCCAAGAGAAATAATGAAATAAACAGTTCTATGTATTTATTATATGATTTATGTTTTTCAGAATAATGTATCTCTGCACTTTCAACAATCCGCCCTGAACCATTAAAACAAACATGGTCCGTATCGGGGGGGGGTTTTTTTAATTTTGACATTTTTTTTTAAAATTGTAATTTAATAACTATATATTTGTAAGAGTATATAAAAAAAAAATCGATCTTTTTATGATTGTTTTTTACAAATAATATGTAATGATTGGTTATTTAGATTCAGAGCTCTTTTATCTCGTTTTTCTTGGTTGGTTAATCGGATTTTGTATTTTAAATATTGTTATCTTATCCCTTCGTCAAAAAGATCGCAAAGTCTCAAAATGGCTTATAGTAAATAGATTTATTTTAGTAGTAAGTATCACTGTTTTAATTTTAGATTCTATCCCGTATCTATTTATAGATATTTTTGATGTTCCAGTAGTTAACATAATTCTGAGCAACATTTTTCTTCTGCTTCTAGCCGTTTCTTCCATAATATACGAATACATAACTATTAAGGAAAACACGAGCTCGAGAAAAAATCTTGCGACGAAAAAAGAAGGTAATCTGTAGAATTTAAATAGGTATTTCTTAAGGTAATATAGATATCATGCGTATTTTCAATCAAATAATCCCATTTTTACCAAACTTCGACGAGTTGTTTATCGAAATTAACTCTTTTATTGAATTGGTATTTGGGTATTTGAAATATGTTTTTTTTTGTATACTTCTCATTATCGGAATCTTAACTTTGTTGAGTTTAAGAGGGAAGTACTTTTTAGAGCGAATCAGATACAGTAAGGAGCAAAAGTTGGCGGATAATCCAATGACGAAGCCTCGTTTGATTCTAGGTTCACTTTACATTTTTTTTGCATTCGGAATTCTACTCGATTTTTTCACATTCTTTTTGCTGGTTGTTTTAGATCCCTTACCAGATCGGTTCATTTTTAATTTTGTTTCTTTTTCAGGATTAATTGATCCCTTTGCATTAAACGGCGTTTCAGATATTAGTAAAGCAGTATATCCTTACGAGAAGACAATATACTACGGAGTAGCTATAGTTTCGTTTATGGCTCTCTTGACGATTACCATAAGTTTATGGCAGATCATTAATAAAGAAGGAAAAGCTACAAAAAAATCAATAGTTTCTTTAATAAGTGGCACCGTAACGGGATTATTAGCGGGCTTTACTACTTGCCTTCCTTTATTTCTTTAATATTTCCGATTAAAAATCCGCTCTTACGGGATTCAAAAAAAGTGTCTTATGAATATCCCTCGAAGTTCTTACTTGATGTGTTTATCTAAAAAACGTTCCACTCTCTTTACGAGCTTTTCTCTACAAGATGGATTGCTCCATTCGTCCCCAGATAGTAGCCCTTCCTCTTTTGCTATTAATTGGAACCCATATTTCGCAATAACACAGAACACGCGAGTGTGAAATCGATTAAAATCAGTTATTTCATGAATTTCTTTTAACGCTTCCTGTTTTAAAAACTCTCGAGCTTGTTCCTTAGTGTGAACGTTACTTGTCATAATACTTGTCATAATCATAAGAATTATGACGAAAAGATTTATATCCAAAGAGAGTCAAAAATTACGGATTCATATCTATTAAATAAACATATTAAATAAATTAAAATAATTGAATAGCTATAAGATTCCTATACAATAAATGGGCAGAAAATAGAAAGTGAATTATTATGCATTCGTCTGGATTCGAATTTAATAAGGAAAAAATGTTTTTGCGCTTCAATGGATTAATGCTTGAGATTATAGAAAAGTCTACAGGAACAAAAACGTCAAAAAATACGCATCAAAATTACAAATTATTTCAACTTTATCATGACGAATTTCTATTTAGATCCTATCACGCTTATTCTATATTAAAAAGAATGAGATCTTTAAAAGAAAATGTTCTAAAACCTCAATTTGAACGATTAAAACCTCATCTTAATATAACTGACGAAACTAAAATATTATTTTCGTCATTTGTGACTCGCGAATATATTTATTTTGTTTTACCATTTCTTAACACATTATTTATTCTGCAAGATAGGATAATGTTGTTGCTTAAACAACACCTGAATATTAAGTTTACAAAACCAGTTCAAAAACCTGAAGAAACTGACCAATCATTCAAATGGAGGTTAATGAGCTTTAGAGATTCGATACAAAAATTTTCCGGATATGCTAACAACAATTTCAAGATTCTTAATAAATTTCCAAATACAATTCAAAAATTAGTAAAGGATTATTGGAATAACCATGCAAAAAATATTCGACAGTATAGAAATTTAGATCAACATCAATATCAGATGTACTATCACTCGTTTTATAGTCTAAAACCTAAAGAAGAATTTGTCCTCTATTTACCAGATGAAATTACTAAAAATATAAAATTACACGAGATTACTTACAATAAAAATATTGTTGCATTGGATTTGTTTGAGAGCGAATTTAGAGCATTTCACGATTTTGTTGAGAGTATGTTAAAGCAAATTAAAGTCCAACCATCAGAAATTCAACCAGGGCAGTCTTTTTCACCCTTGGAAGGTTTATTAAAGTATAAAAATGGAACTTTACTCTCTATAATGGTTATTGGAAATGAAGCGTTAACTTTTAGAATTAGTAAAAACAATGATTTAAATTCTGAGGCTAAAAGAACTGACCTAAAATCTATTCCAAACAGAATTACTTCCTTTAACTGGGAATTCAAATAACGCTAATAAGGTCTCCTAATACCTTTATGTTATTTTTTACTTTTTGAGCTTCAGGATAACCTTCTGAATAATATGCTTCATTAGGATTGTTGATCTTACTAATTAAAAATAGTTGATGGAGAGTCTTACCTGGTGGTGTAAGATGGATTTTATATAACATTTTTATACTAATGTTTCCATGTCCCGTTGGGTCAACATCGAATACAAAGTCTTTAAATTCAAACCGCTTACGAGCTTTAAGTAATAACAAAACTATTTCTCTTGCTTTCTTTTTTTCCTCTTCTCCATTAAATCTTATTTTTTTATATTTCTTCAGTTTTGCTTTAAACCTCAGTCTTGGGAATAATACCCCCCATTTTATTTTCATAAAAAAAGCAATAATACTAAGAACCGAAACAATTAGTGTTAAAATTAAAGCGGTAATGGTGATCATATCTAACAATGATATTATCTTAGTTTCTACCTCCATTTATTTTATTTTTTCATACTTTATTATTTTTTGAAAGTTTTTTTTTAATTAAATTATATGTCTCTAAGTAAAGGAATTTATCTAACTATTTAAAATCATCGAAAATACGAATCATTTATATAAAATCTCCTTTCATTTAAATGTTTTCGGCGTCATATTATAAATAAGCGCATTTTTTCATATATTAATTACATTATCAATAATTTAATCCGCTTTTTGTCAAACTGGATTAATATTTAAAAAAATATGGACATCTTATGATCAGAATTATTTAGTTTTGACAAATTTAACAATCAGAAGAAAAGCTATTACTACACTAAGAAAAAGAACTTACTTTAATAAATATTAAAATATTGAAGAAAAAATCTTATCGCTCCAATATGATAAATACATCTTCTGATTCATCGTATGGACTTTGTGAATAGAGACTTATTTTGTTGATGAAAACACCATAGGTTATCATTTTTTCACGCTTCTCTCTATAATCGATATACTTTCCCTTTTCATTTTCGATATTTGGGATCCAAATAAAACCACCAGATAAAATTTTTGTATCTCCTGTTACTTGATGAGCACGAATTTTTCTTAAATCTTTAAATGTAATACAATATCTTCTTAAGAAATTTTTAAGGTCTGGATAATCGTTTAATTTAGACTTGCACATATCTCTGAATTTTTCTTCATCAAACATCTTGCTATTGTAGCGATAATATTCGTCTTCATATTTTTGATTTCCATATTTCTTAATATGGACTAACCTGTGGATATGTTTGCAGAAGTATTCAATGTGAGACTGTGCATCTTGTATTCCGGTAAGGAAATTCCTGACAATTTCAACGGGATTTTTCTTAAAACTTTCCAATGAAGAAGATTTTAGGGAATTCAAAATACGGATTTGGTCGATGTTTTCACTGAATCGTTCTTTAGATGGATACTTTTCTGCTTTTTTTATGAAACTCTGTAAATGATCTAAAATCTTGGTATCTTGCTTTTTCGGAAACTCTAAGGATTCCCTTAAAAGTTTCAAAGCCTCTTGATCACAACTACTAGACAATTCAGCTCTCGAGTTAATTTCAAGTAAATCTTTACCAACCTCCCCAATTCTACTCATTAATGCAGATCCAGTTGAATCTCCGTAAAATAAAACGCTTTTGTTGACATATTCCATCGGATGTGCCATATGTTTCTTTGTAAAGATATTTTGTACAATATAATTTTCTTCAATTTGAAATAAATCAGGATATTCTTCTGAAACTAGTGATTTAAACTCATTATATTGGGTTACATAATTTTGAACCATTTCATTACTATAAATCACTAATGATTTGCCAAAAAACATCGGGGCCATCTCTTGAATTTCTTTTGTCTTATCATGATTGAAAAACAACTTACCTTGGCCCAAACGGTCTAAAAAATATGGAAGCTCGTTAGAAAATTGATTCAAGTCAGGAGAATTCAGAAGTTCTTTTATTTTATAATCATTCAGTTTTTTAAATTTTTTTTTCATAATTACATCAATTTCATGCAATTTAGTTAAAATAGGTCAATAATATTATTTTATTCATTCTTAATTTTGCCAATCTTTTTATACCTCCATTCTTCACAAAATATATACTTATCGTCCATATAGGCAAGCGATTTAGGAATCCATTGATCAAAAAACACCAGATAAGCTTTTTCTGTTTCGTGATTGATTTTTTCAATTCTACATAAAGGAATGTATTTCTTTCCATTTCGCTCAAATGTATACTGATTTCTCCAATCTTTAATACTTTTATCCTTAGCGTAGGCCTCAATTATCATTTTTTCAATAAGTTTTTTAAATACTTCCATAGTACAACCTCTTTCATGAAAAGCATCATGTATAAACATCCCAATATTAAAATCGTTAACACCATCATAAAAATTTCTCCCTGATACATGAGCAATGTTAACATCTAAGCTTTCAAATAAATTACCTTGAATTTGTTTTGGCAAGAAATTTAATTCCTTGCCCAAATTATTTAATTTTTTCTTGAGGTCACGAAGATCTTTTTTATTCTTGTTCAAGATTAGAATTTCTTCTAAAATACTATCAAAATCCTGCTTAGTATTAATAGCTACTTCATTTTCCTTAGTGAATTCATCAAAATACTTAAATCCAGCATAATCGTTAAAGTTAACATGAATATCTCCATTTTCGTATTTGAAACTAAAAAATTTAAAATTTTTTCTCTCTATATCTTGAAATGAGCCTTTTAAGACTGGTTTTTTGACACGATAATTAATGCGATACAAGATTTTTGATTCAATGGGAGTCTCTGGTCTAATTCCATGCCTTTCTAATTTTTTATCCCTCTCAGATTTTTCTTGTGGTACTTTAGTTTTTTTTATAGATGTGAATTTATCTTCGAGAAATATCCATACGGCTATATAACCATTTTTTTCGTACATTCTATTTCTCCTTTTTACTTCATTAACGGTTATGGGAGAACATTGTATTTCAAGGGCAAATTGGTCATATAAGACATCTGGTCGAACTCCTTCTATTCCGTAGTATTCAACAAATCGATTGTCGAGTTCTAATAAAGACTGGAAGTAAATCTTACACGAAATATGAGCTTCGCTTTCTGGTTCCGAATAACAATCTTTTTGGGATTTATGGGCAAAATGAGGAATTCTAATACTTCCTTTCTTTAGTATTAATTCTCTATTCTTGCATTCTAAATTAGGACAAAGATAACTTTTTTCTTTTACGGCTTTAGAAGCATTAATTCGTTCATTCTGATCGTTTAAAGCATAGATCATTTTTATTTATCTTTACATAATTGGAAATCTAATATTTTTTCTATTGCCAAAGAGTAGGATAAATTTATAATTAAACAAATTTAGACTATCTGTTTATTGATTTATAATTATAAATATCTTATTTCAGGGTGGATTATTGTTGAATACGAATAAGACAAGTAATCTCCGTTTATTCTTATATTCATTCAAGTTCCAAGAATTTGTTTGAATCTATATTTCGATGCTTGTTTGTATTCCTCATCTAGATTTGGATTTGAATCAATTAAATCTAATATTTTCGAAATATCTTCATAAAAAAAGTCAGCAACTCCTTTGAAATCCACAACTTTTGAAATTACCATAAGCCATTGCGTAAAAATTGAAGGATCGAAGATATGAAATTTCTCAGAAGGAAATAGAAAGTTTAAAAAGGTCAATAGGAGGGTAGATACTCCACCTTTAGGTCTATAGATACAGATCACATTATTGCATTTGGGACAAGGTTTACTAATCCTTAAAAAGTATTCATGCTCTGGAACATTTTTTTGCATTGTTTGAGCGAATGGAGGAGGACAATAGCCTTTTAGCCACTTAGAATCTTCTAAAATGTTCCCACATTTACACCCTATTTTCAGTTTTGAAGGAACACCTAAATTTAATACACTTAATCCTGAAGGATCGATATCATGAAATTCTGAATTAATAAAGAAGAATTTTAAAAGATACCAATATTCTTGTTTATCAAATTCTATTCCACCTTCGAACTTATTTTTCTTTATTATTTTATCAAGATATTTAGCACGATCTTTCTTTTTATAATATTCATCTATATCTACATATTCTTCATTATCTACTTTAAATACAAGATATTTACTTGTCCAAAACTCTAAAGGAAGTCTCGATCTCATCATTTTAGTATTTCACTTCTTTTTGTCTTTTTTAATTCTATAAATCTAACTATATTTTTAAATATTTTAGATCCACAAATTTATTGAAAAATAGTTAAAATTTTGATTCCTTCTAAAAAAAATAATAACGAACAGTTAGCATATTATCATATTCAGTTCATAACTGTTCTTTTAATATTTCTAAGGATAATTCCTAGCTATTTCATAGATCACTTCTCGATAGGGCATATCATAAAGCTTGTAGGGGGGATGTTCAGACTCATTAGATAAATTTGCTTTATTACTTTTAATCTTTTTTTTTGGAGCATTTTTCATATCCTATTCACAAATACTCATAATTGAGGATTATAATACCATACTATGGGTTATTTATAAAAAAAAAAAATGAAATCAATAATCCACAAAACAGCGATGTAATTGGAGCGACAGCACCAAATTTTTGCTACTACTGCTGTAATAATCGTCAAAAAAAGGCTAAATAGTTTAAATTAAAACATTTTTTTTATAAATTTTCGAGAAAGTTCGAGAAAATGCAGATAAAGAAGTTTTCCATTAAATTAAATGTATTTTTAAATACCTTTTTTGAACAATTTTTAGCGTAGAGAGTAAACAAGACTTGTTGTGCTCTAAAATATGTCAAATATATCAAAAGAATTTAAAGATAAGATAGTTAAAGAAAATAGATTATTACAATTTATACTTCTCTTTTAAATATTTTAATAAATTTTCGACTTGACTTATAGCTGTACCAATATAATTCTCAGGATTTAACATATCATCAATTTCTATATGGTTAAATTTTGAAGTAATTTCTTTATTCTCCAATAGAATTTCTCTAATTGGTAATTCTTCATTTCTTGCTTTAATATTTATTTTTCTTAATAGTTCATGGGCATATTGTCTTCCCATGCCCTTCTTAACAAACTCTAACATTAACTTTTCTGATAATATAGCTCCTTTTGTTAAATTTAAATTCTTATTAATATTTTTTTCATTAAATTCAACACCCTTCAAATTATTAGTTAACTCCTTTATACTGAAATCAAGAAATATAAAGTTTTCAGCAAAAATCACTCTTTCATTAGCAGAATTCGTTAAATCTCTTTCATCTTCTAAAACTATATTATCT
>SOKP01000126.1 GCA_004375715.1 Promethearchaeota archaeon
CTCCAGTTCCCGCTGTAAAAATGTGTATAAACTTAATAATCTTACGAGATAATAGTTTTGATAATTCCTTGACCAAATTATCTCTTCTAACGGATAAAATAACGAGATCGATCGAATCAACAGGGACATCCTCGATAGATTTTATACATTTGATGCCTAAAATGTCTTCGACTTTAGTAGAAACGAGGTAGAGATTTTCCAAATTGTATCCCTGTCTAATAAATCCATCAACAAAAAAAGAAATTTTCGGCTTTGCATCATATATTAAGACATTTCTTGGTTTAAACAATCGTTCAAATGACATTTTTTCATTTCCCGTTTCCAATTATTTCCCCTAATTCTTCTTTTAAATAAGTATTACAATTATAACAATATTTAGGTTTAGACTCGAATTTAGCTCCACATTGAGGGCATTCTGATCTATTTTCTAATTCGATATTTGTTATATTTTCTTTCTTTTCTTCATTTCTAATTAATTTTAAGAATAATGATAACACTATGGAAATTACTACGAGTATAATTGCTAGTGCGATAGTTTCGATTAAAAAAGTTGGGAATATAGAATTAAACGATGTTATTGAATACCTCCAATAGAAAACATAAAAAAAGAAATTAGGAAAAAAGAATGTTGTTAAATTCATTGAATAGGCTTTTCTGAAATTGTTAAAAATTAGAATTGGTAATAATGATACAATTACCCATGTAATGTTTATATATAAAAAACCATCAGTTGTGTTGTATAAAATTAAATTCGCAAGAAATTGGATTATAAATTGCTGTTCCCCTGCTCTAGGGTTAGTACTCAAATCAAAATCAATTTGAATTCGATAACTAAATATAGAGTTTGATATCAGCAAAACCAATATTTGAATGCAGAAAATCATTAATTTACTTTTAAATAACGACTTTATTTTCATTATTACTTGAGTGAATCCATCTATAAAATAAACTACTTGATATAAAGTAATAAAAGAATAGATAAAAAAATGCCTAATCCGAAAAATTTTTAATATTTGCTTGCTTATTTCTTCTATAGTGCAGAACTTGTTAACTTATTCTTTATTGTTTTATTGTATTAATTCAAAAATTGAGGTTATTTTAGATTTATGAGTTATTCATTCAGTCGTACTAAATTAGTTGAAAAAATTAAATTCGGATTGTTAAGTCCCGACGAAATTAGAAAAATGTCTGCTGCCAGGATAATTACGGCAGATACTTATGATGAAGATGGTTTACCAATTCCTAGTGGGCTTATGGATCAACGGTTAGGGACTATTGAGCCTGGACAGAGATGTCAGACTTGTGGCAACCTTGTAAGTAATTGTATGGGGCACTTTGGCCATATAGAATTAGCTAGGCCCGTTATTCATGTTGGCTATGCGAAAAAAGTCCTTAAAGTTCTAAGAAGCATCTGCCCTGAATGCTCAAGGTTAATGTTAACAGTAGAAGAAATGGAAGTAATCAATCAGGAAAAAATAAAGCACCGCAGAATTTTCTTTGAAGATGATGAAGATGCTACAAAGAATGTGTTTAAACAAGCAAGAAAAAGCAAAGTTTGTCCATATTGTGGCGCAAAAAAGAAAAAAATTGTAATTGAAAAACCTACAACTTTTTATGAAGAAGAAGAAACTAAGGGCTCCCGAAGGATTACTCCCATTGAAATACTAGAACGTCTTACAAAAATGACAGATAATGACCTTAGGATTTTTGGAGTATCCCCTGAAAATGCGAGACTTGAATGGGTTATATTTACGGTCTTACCAATCCCACCAGTTTGTGCTCGACCATCTATTACGTTAGATAGTGGAATTAGATCTGAAGATGATTTAACCCACAAGTTAGTTGATGTTATTCGTATTAACCAAAGACTTAGAGAAAATATTGATGCAGGTGCACCTCATCTCATCGTTGAGGATTTATGGGAATTACTTCAGTATCACATCACAACTTATTTCGATAATCAGGTTTCTGGAATTCCACCAGCGAGACACCGATCTGGAAGAGCGTTAAGAACTCTTACACAAAGATTAAAAGGTAAAGAGGGAAGGTTTAGAAGTAACTTAAGTGGAAAAAGAGTTGATTTTTCCGCACGATCCGTAATTTCTCCAAACCCTTTTATTAGTATTAATGATGTAGGCGTACCATTGGAAATAGCTAAAATTTTAACCATACCTACAAATATTAACGATTGGAACATTGAGGAAATGAAACAACTCGTTCTTAATGGACCTTATCATCATCCTGGAGCAAATTACATAATTAGAAGCGATCGTAGAAGGATTGATTTACGGTATGTCAAAAATCGTAAAATTATTTCAGAAATGCTAGCTCCAGGATATACAGTTGAACGGCATTTAGCTGACGGCGATTTAGTATTGTTTAATCGACAACCATCCCTTCATAGAATGTCTATTATGGCTCACGAGGTTAAAATAATGGATGGTCGAACCTTCAGGTTAAATTTAACTGTTTGTCCACCCTATAACGCCGATTTTGATGGTGATGAAATGAATTTGCACGTCCCACAAAGCGAAGAGGCTCGAACTGAAGCCGAACTGCTTCTGAAAGTGCAAAACCACATATTATCTCCGAGATTTGGTGGCCCAATTCTGGGAGGAATTCAAGACTTTATTTCCTCTGTTTTTCAATTTACTAGTTTAAACTCAAATTATAACAGAAAAGACGCGTTAAAATTACTATATTTGGGAGATGTCTTTAATACTAAACCAGATTTTAGTTTAGATGATCTTACTCCAATCAAAACCGATCCTGAGAAATTATATTCGGGAAAACAAATTTTTAGTACTCTTTTTCCGGACGATTTGAATTTAAAAGTAAAATCGAAATTTTGTAAGAAATGTGAAGTTTGTAAGGAAGAAGGTTGTGAATACGATGCATATGTGGTAATTAAAAATGGAGTTCTTATAACGGGAACAATTGACGAAAACTCATTCGGTGCTATGCAATCTAATAGTATACTACAGCGTGTAATTAAAGACCATGGAAACGCTCGAGGGAGAGAATTCTTAGACAACGCCACAAAAATGCTATTGTATGTTATTCGCCAGAATGGGATGACAATGGGATTGGATGAAGTTTATGTTTCCGGTGAAGCTTATGAAAAAATTCAGACAATCTTAAAAGATGCTAATGATGAATCAGGAAAACTAATCAACGCGTATTACGAAAATGACACAACGGTTTTGAGAAGAGCCCCCGGACGTTCTATGCGCGAAACACTTGAACTTAGAATTCGACAATTGTTAGCAGAAGCGAGAAAAATGGCTGAAGAAACCGCAGCTCTCCATATTGGAGACGAAGCTCATTCAGTCATTATGACAAAATCGGGAGCTAGAGGAAACATATTAAATTTAGGACAAATGTCCGCTGTAGTGGGTCAACAAGCGATAAGAGGTGAAAGAATTAATAGGGGATATGGTTCAAGAACTCTTCCACATTTTAGAGTAGACGATTTAACACCTCAAGCAAGAGGTTTTGTCGAAAGTTCTTACCGAAAAGGACTAAATCCTGAGGAATTCTTTTTTCATGCCATGGGCGGTCGAGAAGGTTTAGTCGATACTGCTGTTCGTACCTCTACTAGTGGTTATATGCAAAGACGGTTGGTAAACGCTTTACAAGACATGATCATCGAAAATGATGGGACGGTAAGGAATAGTGATAAAAACATTATCCAATTCCGCTATGGTGACGACGGTATAGATCCTATGCATACCGACCATTCTGATGCAGTAAATCTTGATGTTCTTCTACTCAAAGCTAAAGCACTTGATTTATCCGAAATTCGTGAGGAAATTAAAAAAAGTCCAAAACCTAAAGCTATACCTAAAAAAACTACAACTAAAAAACCTCCTGCTAAAAAACCTACACCCAAAGAAACGGCCCATGATAAGCTTAAAAAGCAAGAGAAAGCAGATAAGAAAGTTCAGACTCTCAGTGAAGATGATTTGAGGGAAATGTATCACGCAGAGACGGATAAAAACGCAGAATGGAGAGGAAAACTCACAAAAGGATATTTAGAGTGGAAAAAAAAAAGATTAGGATAATTTATTAAATTTTTTAAAGGTCAAATGAAATGGGAAAAGTAACTAAAGTAATTTTAGAGGAAAACTTAAAAATACTCACAGAAGATGGTATTCCTGAAGATCTCGTTAACAGAATCAGAAATCGTATCAAAGATGAAGATCTTGAAGAAGAACAGCTGGAATACCTTTTAAATAAGATTTACATTAATTTTAATAACGCTATTGTCGAAACTCATGAACCTGTTGGAACAGTAGCAGCTCAAAGTATTGGAGAACCAGGAACACAAATGACTTTAAGAACATTTCACTACGCAGGCGTAGAAGAATTCTCAGTAACCCAAGGTCTTCCTAGACTCATAGAAATAGTAGATGCTCGACGTTTTCCAAGTACTCCTCAGCAAACAATTTATTTAGAAGAACCATATAATCAAAGCGAAGAGAAGGCTATTGAAGTTCACAAAAGAATTGAACAAATTCGCATTGAACAAATCACTCATGATGTCGACTTAGATTTTGTCAACTGGAACATCATAATCAACTTAATACCCGAAATTTGTGAGAAACGCGGTATTGATATAGAAGGTATCCCTGAAATATTAAAACGATACAAAAAGAAGGGAACAATTAAACGCGAAGGTAATTCTATAATAATTGATCCTCAGATAGAAGATATTCAGAATCTGCAAAAATTAAGAGAAAAGATACTTAAAAAAGTAGTGAAAGGTGTTCGTGGTATTAAAAGAGGGTTAATAACCCCAACCGACGATAAAAAAGAATGGGTTATTAAAACCGAAGGAACAAATATGCATGGCGTCGTTCAAATCGAAGGAGTAGATGTTACTAGGACTGTGTCAAATCATATTCATGAAATCGAAAAACTCTATGGAATCGAGGCAGCTCGAAACATGATAATTAAAGAGGCTCAAAAAGTTTTAGAACAACAAGGTTTAGATGTTGATAAAAGACACCTCCTTATTTTATCCGATTTAATGTGCGTAGGAGGCTCAATTCAATCAATTGGAAGACATGGAATTTCAGGTTCTAAGTCGAGTGTATTTGCCAGAGCGGCTTTTGAAGTCACAGTAAATCAATTACTAGATGCAGGGTTGTATGGTGAAGAAGAGAAATTACTTGGAATTCCCGAGAATGTTATCATAGGACAAATCAGTCCTATCGGTACAGGTCGTGTAAATGTAATGTTCGATTTAGATGCTAACCTCAAGATATTAGAACAATTAGGAAAAACCGATAATACGTAAAATAGCTATACAGCGCGAATCACATTCCTAACCTACGAATTTAACGCTTCATAAATACAACCAAAAAAAAAAAAAGTTAAAGAAATAGGAGAACATGCGATAAAAATTTAAATTATTGTGTATTTTTTTTAGTACATTATTTTTGATATTTAAAACTGATACAGCAAGTTATGACGATGGCAAGGAAAAACATAAAGATAAGCGATACAATCGATTTAACACGAAAGAAAGTAAAAGAATTTGATGTTGATACTAATATAAAAGTTGCTTATAAGACGGGTAAAATGATTTTTGGGAAAACGCAAGTCTTAAGGCAACTAAGACAAGATCCTTTTAAAATGATAATTATCGCAAATAACTGTCCAGCCGAGTTGGAGACTCAATTAAGCTACTATAATTCGCTCATAAATAACAACATATATATATATAAGTATAAAGGTTCTTCGTGGGAACTAGGGCTAGCAATGGGCAAGCCATACATGATCTCCGTTATCGGAATAAACGATTTTGGAGATTCAGACTTAATAACTTTAAAGGATAAAAATAATTAAAGCCTAAATGGAACGTTTAAAGATGATACGTAGAAATATCAAACTCGATAGAAAATCGATGGAATTAATATCGCTTTTCAATAACATTTCCGGTGCTATTATTAAAGATTGTTTAATATTTGAATCTCCCGAAAATCACTCTGAAATAATTATATTCTTAGTTAAAAAAGAGGATGTTGGGAAAGCAATTGGTAAAGCTGGGGAACATGTGAAGGACCTTATGAGTAAGCTTCAAAAGAAGATTGATGTGATTCCTTGGTCAGAAAATCTTGAGCAGTTCATTCAATTCATATTAAATACGACTAAGAATTCAATTCAAGTTCAAAACATAGAAGTAAAAGAAAGTAGAAACGAGAAAAAAACCGTGATTATTTCTGTACGACCTCAAGATCGTGGAAAAGCTATCGGTAAAGAGGGCTCAATGATAAGAAAGATAAAAGAACTCGTTTTACGTCATTTTGAAGTTGATAATGTAATAATAAATACGAAAAATTAGTTCCCTCTTTTTCTCAATTCAAAAATTTTAAGTTCTAAGCAAGATATTAAGCTATATCTCACTAAGTAGTATTTTTTAAAAAAAAATTAAATTGATTTTTCATGTCAAAGCCAAAAGGGCTATACGCCGGTAGGAAGCTAAGAAATAACCGAAAGAAGCTTAGATGGAGCAAAACTAAATATAAAAGAAAGAAGCTTAAGCTAAAACAGAAAGTTGATCCTATGGAAGGATCTCCTCAAGCATTGGGTATTGTACTTCAAAAAGTAGGGAGAGAAAGTAAACAACCTAACTCTGCTATTCGAAAGTGCGTCCGTGTTCAGTTAAAAAAGAATGGAAAAACCATCACTGCTTTTCTTCCAGGAGATGGTGCTCTTAATTTCATTGAAGAACATGATAGAGTACTTGTGGAAGGGATCGGGGGAGCCAAGGGTCGAGCAGTGGGCGATCTTCCTGGTGTGCGATGGCGTGTAGTAATGGTAAACGGTGTAAGCTTACAAGCGTTAATCTCAGGCAAAAAAGAAAAACCTATGAGATAGGTGTAAAATATGAGTAAAGCGAAAAAAGACATTAAACTTTTTAATAAGTGGTCATTTGAAAACATTGAAGTTAAAGATTGGACATTGGAAAATTATATCAATCTGAGACCGGTTATAATTCCTCATACAGCAGGAAGACACGAGCATAAGCGCTTTTGGAAAACTACTAAAATATCTATTATTGAGCGTTTTGTAAACAGATTACTAGCACCCGGTTTTATTGGCAGTAAAATTAAAGGACATAAAAGTTCATATAGCTCTGGCAAAAAAAGTAAACTCTTAAGGAACTTAGAAAATGCTTTTACTTTATTGGAATTAAACACAGGTAGTAATCCAATTCAAGTGCTAATTGATGCAATATGTAACGCGGCACCTAGAGAGGAAACGACGCGTATTGCTATGGGGGGAA
>SOKP01000117.1 GCA_004375715.1 Promethearchaeota archaeon
TATATAAACTGTTTCCTTTGGATAAACTTCTTTCTTTAGGGAAATTAAAAGGAGCATTAGTTAAAAAAGCATATCGTTTTTATGAAAGAAAGACCGGGAAGATTCCTTTTTTGGAAAGTCTTTCAGGTTTTAAGGATAAAGAATTTAACTCTTATCTGGCTAAAGGTAATGCCTATTATCGGGTAAAACATCGCTTAAGAATGTTACTGCTCTATCTTTATGCAGAATTAGAGAATAGATTGGTAGTGGGGGCAGCCAATAAGAGTGAATATAAAATTGGATTTTTTGTAAAACATGGTTGTGATGACGCCACTGATATTATGCCCCTTCTGAATTTATATAAAACTCAGGTTAGGGAACTCGCCCGCTATCTGAATATCCCTGCAAGAATTATCGAGAAACCTCCTTCGCCGGATGTTATGCCAGGTATTATTGATGATGAAGAGGTAATAGGCATTTCTTACGAAAAGATGGATTTAATTTTATTAGCTCTGGAAAAAGGCTGGAAACTTTCAGATATAGTTAAAACCATGGAAATAAAAGAAGACGAAGTTATTTATATAAAAAATTTGATGCAGAAATCAGAACATATGCGAAAAATTTATAAACCCGGCGCTTTTTAAAGGTTTTAAAATATTAAATTTATCTTTATTTTTTTTCAACTACAATAGTACATTTGGTAAGTAAAGCAGCTATAGCACCTACAGCAGCCAATATTGGGGCAATGAGAGCTCCCACGGCACCTACGGTTAAAGGAAATTCAGCAACTGATTCACCGTCTTCATTTTTAATAATTATTCTTCGGGCATTCCCCTCTTTTATAATTTTTTTGATTTTTTCAATAATATCTTCTCCGGAGACTTTAAATTCCTCTTTTTTATTGGTCATAATTTCTCCTTTTATTATTTTTCATTGATTTTATTATAACATAAAAAGTAAAAATTATTTTAAAATGAAATTTACTTTAGAATTATTTTTAAAAAAGAGGGAATTATACTATAATCCTAATATAATGATTGATAGTAATATCGAAAGAAAATAATTTTTAAAGGAGAACTGTTATGAAAATTTATATTAGTGCTGATATTGAGGGAGTTACCGGAATTACTCATTGGGATGAAACCGAAAAAACAAAATCTGATTATCAGAAGTTTGCCAAACAGATGACCGATGAAGTTAAAGCAGCTTGTGAAGGGGCAATAAAGGCGGGGGCAAAGGAAATTTGGATTAAAGATGCCCACGATACCGGGAGAAATATTATGGCAGCTGAATTGCCACAAAATATTAAATTGGTGCGGGGTTGGAGTGAACATCCCTATTTAATGGTTCAGGAATTGGACGAATCATTTGATGCTTTATTAATGATTGGTTATCATTCTTTTGGTAGTTCAAGTTCTAATCCCCTATCCCATACTCTAAGTTCCTCCACTTTAAACTATATTAAATTAAATGGAGAGTATGCCAGTGAATTTTTAATTCATGGTTATGCCGCTGCTACTATGGGGGTGCCTGTAGTTTTTGTAAGCGGAGATGAGGGAATTTGCAAGGAAGCGAATAAAGTAAATAAAAACATCAAAACCGTGGCAGTAAATAAAGGTGTTGGTGATTCAGTAATAAGTATTCATCCGAAACTTGGAGTAGAAAAAATTAAAAAGAGTGTAGAGTCAATACTAAAAGGAGATATTGATAAATGTAAAATTGAATTACCGGAGCACTTTAAAGTAAAAATATCATATAAACAACATGTAAGTGCCTTTAAAGCATCTTTTTATCCGGGGATGAAACAGATTTCTTCTACCAATTTAGTATTTGAGACAGATAATTATTTTGAAGTTTTACGGATGTTATTATTTGCGATATAAAGTTTAAGTGGTAAAATAAAAAAATGGATTATTTAAATTTCAAAATTTATTGAGAGGTGGAGTTATATTGAGAAAATTTGAATACCTTAAACTAGATTCTATTAAAGAAACAATTTCAATCCTTTCCCAGTATGGTGGAAAGGCCCAAATTCTAAACG
>SOKP01000228.1 GCA_004375715.1 Promethearchaeota archaeon
TTAAACACTTGATAAGGCGTCTCATAATTTTCAATAAGAGATTTTGCTTTTTTAGGGCCAATATCTACAAAACCCTCCACAATAAAAGTTCTCCTTTCCTCTACGCTCATGCTTTTTGGTGCTTTCCGAGAAAGAATCGTTGCACTATCTTTTATCTGTTCTCGATAAGCAATTCTCTCTATTACTATCGCTGTATCACTCAAATTTCGGGTGGGAATAACAGCTATTCCTGATTTATAAGCGATTTTAGCAAGTGCTCCGTATATAGAAGCAATTTTCATCCCCGTGTTCTCAAACACATTATCGTTCAAGCCTTCTAAAATTAGAATCGCCGTAGAATACGTTTCCTTTAAGCGAATACACTGTTCAAATAGGCGATTGTCCATAATTGAAGAGACAAAATCAAAACCTTCTTTTCTTTCGATCGCTACATCTTCAGTAATGACAATATCAGCAACATCAAGCTGTTTTGCTTCAAATGTAATATTAGGATGTTTTTCTTCTAATAATGCCATTAATTTTCTTTCCCTATTATCAATAATAATATGTAAATTGCTTGATTTGCTCATTTTTATCTCAGCTGGTAATAATTATGTGTTGTGTATAAGATTAAATCTTCTTTGTTAAGTAATAATAATTAATCTATAAAAATAAAAAATAATTCCTAAATATTTAAAGGTTGAAAGGTTTCTATTTATCCTTAAAATCTACTAAATCCGCATTTCGATTGATGTAATCCCAGATATCTTTTACGCTTGACAGTTTATTTCCAACTAAAATCAAGAGTAAAATAAGAATCCCGCCGATTTCAGTTAAATAAACTAATGGATCATTAAATAACTTGTAAAACCAGTAAGATAAAGGATCTTCAATCATTAGAAAATCATATTCAATAAACGGAAAGAACAAGGGAACTTCCGGTAAGTCTAATATCAAATGAGTGACCATTCCAATTAAGAATGGGAGAGAAATGAAACTTTTTCTCTTTGCTGCCATATGTAAAACGGTAAAACTTAAAAGAATAAATAAGATAGTATGTGAGATTCCTCTACCAGAACCAAGGTTTAAGAATAGCATTGATTTATCGATAATATCCGGGAATAAGGAGCCAATTATTAGAGCAAGTCTATTGAATTTGAATCTCTTTTTAATTAATGGCAGTTCAAAGATGATGAGTGGAATAGCTACATGAAATATTAGAAAAATCCTTAAAACCCCTCTTAAAAACCATACAATACCTGGATAAAGCGAATAATCTCTGGTACGAAAAATAATATAATTACTACGATCGCAACTTCAATTGATAGTTTTAGTGCCCGTTTAAATAAATAAGGATAGGTAATAGTTTTTTCTTCAGTCATAATTTAAATCTTTAACTTCTATTCAGTATTCTTTCAAGACTTCCTCAACGGTGTAATTAAGATGTACGATTTTGGAAAGGGCACTAACAATTTTGGTTGGGTCTTTTGCTTGGAATACATTCCTTCCGAATGCTACACCCGCGCCTCCCGCTTGTATCGAATCATGAACTAACTGAAGTAAATCAGGAATTGTGTCTGTTTTAGGACCACCAGCAATGATAACGGGGACACTAACGCTCTTTACAATGTATTTGAAGGAATCTATATCTCCTGTGTAGTTTGTTTTAACAATATCTGCTCCTAGTTCCGCACCGGCTCTTACTGCAATATTTACAACGTCTGGAGCATATTCATCAGCAATTTTTTTCCCCCTAGGGTATAACATAGCCAATAATGGTACCCCCCATTCTCTTGAGGATTCAATTATTCGTTGAGCATCCTGAAGCATTTCTGGCTCTTCGTCTGCTCCAATATTAATATGAATCGATACTCCATCAGCACCCATTTTTAGAGCTCGTTCTACGGAACATACGATTACTTTTTTATTAGGATCAGGCGCCAAGCTAGTTGCTCCAGATAGATGAATAATTAAGCCAACATCTTTTCCATATTGTCTATGACCTGCTCCAACCATGCCAGAGTGCTCAATTAC
>SOKP01000216.1 GCA_004375715.1 Promethearchaeota archaeon
TGATTAATTTATTCATAATCACTAAGGCAATATTTTATCCATTTATAAATAAAAAAATCAAAAAGAAATAGGGGGTAGTTTTAATACGTTTAATAAAAAGGATAATAATATATGAAAAAGTGAAAATTAATATATCTCATTATCTTAATTTTTTCTAGAGCCAAATTATGAAAAAAACAACACAAAATATTTTATTTCTCATTAGTGGGATCATTTATATGTGTATTGCCATCACTCCATTAGTTTACTTTTATGCTGCTTTTCATGGAAAAGTAGGTTTCGATTATCTTAACTTTCAAAGAAATATTTTTTTTTTTTTAGAATTATTTACCTTCATATATATGTTTTTAAGCATAAATTTTCTTATTCTTGGATTAAATTTATTCTTAAATAATAAAATAGAAAAAATATTCTCAATTAAGCGAATCTTTTATGTTCTTATAATAATGGGGGTATTTTGGCATGGTCTTATGACTATTCTATTCCCCCCTATGTTTTTTTTTCAATAGATTTAATTCTAAGAGGTTTGACAAATTTTCAAGTCCTTTTATCTCAGAAATGTTGTTGCTAAAGAGATATAAAACTTGTAAATCGGCGAAATTATTTAAACCGTCAAGAAGATTAATATCTTAAACCGTTAAGACTTAATGTATTAAATTTCAAATTTGCGCCCAAATCAGAAGATTATGAAGAGCTAACACAGAATTTTTTCTTTCTATTATGGACTGATATTTTGAAAAATACCTATTCTCTTAAAATTTATAAATTAAAACTTGATTTTTCTTTTCTTAGATTTTTATCAAAAATTATTTGTGAAAGGATAATTAAAAAAATTTGATACAGTGAGTGTAGTGGGTTCTTAAAAAAAGCTACGAAAATGAATTTTAAATCTTGTGGAGAAGGATTAGCACCATGAAAAATGGAAATATTAATACTCTTAGAAAAAGATTTCAAGAAATTAGAAGAGTCGTCTTTAAACAAATAAAATAAAAAAGGAATTTAAAATTGAATTTCCATCCTTTTATGAGATGGAATAATAGTATTGGTCAGAAATTTTTTTATTATTTCACAATATAGTTGAAGCCCTCAATAACGAATATGAATTCGATGAAATTTGTATGTGCAGGTGCCTTGAACTCTAATTCGATGAACTCAGAACTCCCTTCATTATGATCGGCGCCCAATATATCAACTCGTACATCATCGCTAATTAATAATGTCCATCGTACCTGCCCAAAAGCAGAGTGAATAGCGGAAGCTAAGGGCATTGTCTTCAATTGTCCGTTGGGTAATCTCCCAAATAGCTGCACCTTATCGATATGTGAGATAGTTTTAGGATGTTCGATAAGCCGAAGGAGATATCGTTGGTTTATCGCTTCGGGTTTTGTGATTAATGTATAAATTGTTTCTACATCTATACCTTCTGGATTATGAATATCCAACAAACCTTCCTCTATATATTCTGTCCCATCATATACGGACAGAATTGGGCAACCGCCGCCGCCGCCACCAATAACAGTGCGTATTCTTACAGTGATTTGATCTTCAGCATAATTACCTGCATAATCATATGTAATGCAAGTAATTGTATGGTAACTCCCTTGTGAATAACCTGTAGTGTCCCAAGTCCATTGATAAGGAGCTTCTGTATCATCTACTAACCATAAACTGTTGTCAATCTTACATCGAACTCGTTTTATTGCGAGGTCATCAGAAGCATCCGCTTCAATAAGAACAGTGTAGCGACTAACTACGCTACCATGAGTAGGTGATGTAATAGTGACTTCTGGAGGTATTGTATCGAATATAGCATATGCATTAACTAAACCATACCCATATTCGTCATCTTTACCTGGTGGACCAAGATCGAAACAACTGGAAATTAGGATATCCTTTACTATACTTGGTCGGGTGCTATCTCTTGGCAATTCTGGGTGTTCAGAAAGGATCAATGCACAGATACCTGCAATATGAGGGGTAGCAAATGAAGTACCTGTTCCATCATCATATGGAATAATATCACTATTCATTGTGGTATAAACATTCACCCCAGGAGCAACAAAATCTAATTCTGGACCATAATTACTACCATCTTCACCCTCATCCCACCTTAAATTATTTTCATCTATCGCTCCTACTGCTATTACTTCATCATACACTGCAGGAAAAAGTATACCTCTTTCATTGTAATTTCCTGCTGCGGCTACAAGGACAATTCCTTGCATATAAGCAGCCCAGCATAGATAACATATTATACTATCATCATAGGTTCCTCCAAAACTCATTTTGAGTATCCTAAATTCAATACCAGTAGAACAGAATAAAGCAATATGTAAACTAAAAATTATTTTCAAGTGGAGGAGAGGATTCTTCAGCGAATACGGCGAGGGTAGTGGAAATAAAGGAGAAAACAATTCAGAAACTGGTTCTGAGAGCGAGATAGATAATAAGGACGATTCGAGTGGTGATACCGAGGAAGAACTCGAAGGAAATAAGGAATACGATTTTGATGGAAAAATGGATTTTGACGGTATGGAAGAATACGATTTCGATGGAAAAATGGATTTTGACGGTATGGAATCCGATGAAGAAAATAGGTTAGAACCAACAGGAGAGTCTGATATTTCTCAAGAGCCTGATAGAGATACTAATGCGGATAACATCGATGATCAATCAAGTAGTGCTGAGCAAGAAAATGAATCTTACGAAAATCTTAATTCTGAATCGACAAGTACAGTTTTAATATACGAAAATAGAGAAGAAGAAGAAGGAGTAAGTTTACAAAGCGATGATCAAGGCCATGAGGAAATAGAAGAAATCAACCAAGAAGAGTTAGAAAAAGAAATTGAGAAAGAATTTGAAGAAGGAGTTGAAGCCATTAACCAATATTTGGAAGAAGAGGCAGAATTCATTAACGCCTATCAGGAAATGGTGGGGGAAACAAGGGAACTAGACGGAGAACGAGAGAGCGAAGGCGAGGAACGTCTCAAAACAGAGGAAGAATGGGAAAAAGAGGTCGAAACTGCAGCCTATATCGCTGAACAGCTCTACGAAAGTACGAATGAAATAGAAGTTTTGGCTAATAATGAAGAACTTTCCGAAATTAACGAAGAACTTGAAATTGAAAAAGAAGTGGAGCAGAGCGCAGAAGTCTTAGAACCTCAATTGAGTGATTTACAAGAAGAATTCGAAGTAGGAATGAACGAGATCGAACAGCACCAAGTCGAACCTTTGATCGAAGAAGTACTTGAAGCCGAACCAGAGCCTGTAGTTAACGAAAAAGAAATAGAACAACTTCAGGAGCTGGATATCGAAGAACAGTTTAACGAAGTTCACGAAAAGGAGGAGATGGAAGAATTAATCGAATGGCAGGATGAACAAATAGAGCAAGAAAAGGAAGAAGCAGTAGAAGCGCAGACAGATAATTCTGAAGAAATCGTATCTGAACTAGAAGAAGAATTCGAAGTAGGAATGAACGAGATCGAACAGCACCAAGTCGAACCTTTGATCGAAGAAGTACTTGAAGCCGAACCAGAGCCTGTAGTTAACGAAAAAGAAATAGAACAACTTCAGGAGCTGGATATCGAAGAACAGTTTAACGAAGTTCACGAAAAGGAGGAGATGGAAGAATTAATCGAATGGCAGGATGAACAAATAGAGCAAGAAAAGGAAGAAGCAGTAGAAGCGCAGACAGATAATTCTGAAGAAATTATATATGAACTAGAAGAAGAAATAGATGAGGTCGAACAACACCAAGTTGAAGCCGCTATCGAAGAAGCACTCGAAACCGAAACAAAGTCTAATATCAACGAAGAGAAATTAGAACAACTTCAAGAGCTGGAACTCGAGGAGCAGTTTCAAATGGTTCATTTTAATGAATATATAGAAGAACTAGTAGAGCAGCAAGAAGAAGAAAAAACCCAAGAACATGAAAAAATGGAGCAAGAAAAAGAAAAGATCGATCAAACGCAAGAAATATTACATCAATCGACCTATCTCCAAGAAGAATTAGAAGAACAAGAGCAGGAGTTAGAGCTGGAGTATGAAGAAAAGGATGAAGTTGAGCAACAACAGGTCGAAGCCGCCATCGAAGAAGAACTTGAAATCGAACCTAAACCTACCATAAAAGAGGAAGAGTTAGAATATGTCAAAACTTTTGAACCTGAAAAGCAACTCGATGCCGAGCTTCTTTACGAATTAATAGAAGAACTAGCAAATAAGCAAAACGAAGAAAAAGAAGAAAGCGAGGGGAAAGAAGAACATGAAGAGATCTCCCCAGAAGAAAAAGTTGCTCAAATCATGCGCGAACTCGAAATAGTCCAAGAAACAAAATCTGGAGAAGTCGAAGTAGAATCCAATAGACAAGAAAAAGTACTAGAGCATGAAACTACTTTTCCAGATGTCCCCGAACAAAGTAAAAAAATCGAACAAGAAGTTTTCAACAAAATCGAGTCAGAAGAAGACTCAGATCAAACCGCCGAAGAAAAATATGAGAGAATTAAAAGACTCTATAAACAACAGACAGGGAAAAGACCAATTTATGCAAACAATGAAACAAAAGGATTTAAACAGTGGTTAGAACAGAATAAAATATCGAAGGAAAAGGAGAAAAAAGAACAGAAAATTAATCAAAAAAGAGAACAAATTAAGAAACAGAAAAACGAAGAAGCGTGGAAATGGTTTCTGAAAAATTGGTTAGAAAATGCTTCCTCGCAAGAAGTAAATCCTAAACTTAAATCTGAATTAAAAAAGCTAATTGAGAGGTATAAAGAATTAGAAAAAATAATAAAAAATTTCTCTCAATTATACAATAAAGCCCAACGCGAAAAATTATCTCAATCTGAGAAGACCGAATTAAAATCATTAATCAAAGCACTCAAAAAACTCGATCCCATAAAAATTGAGCTGCTCCTAAGCATACAGGAAATTAAACACTATTTAGATAAGCAGTATTTCTACGAGTTCTGGGATAAAGAGCGTGTTAATCGAGTCCGTAGCAGCTTCTTTAAGTTTATATCGCAAAAGTATGAAAATTTGATGAATAATATAAAAAGATTTTCAAAAGAAGGAGAAGGTATGGATATATCTTTAAAACAAAGAATTAGTGAATCTATTGAAAAAGAAGTTAATAGTGAAATAAAAACTATTATAGAAAAACTCATTGAAGATAACAGTGAATATGAAAAATTGGAAAAGAAATTTATGGAATTCTACAAAATCTATGAAGAAGGAAAGATTTCGATAAAAGAAAAGCTAGAATTTAAAAACATCATCGAAAAACTAAAAAAAATAAACCCAATAACTTTACAATTACATGCGGAAATCAGTAAGTTTAATACTTTCACTAAAAAACACTCTGATTGGGATTCTACTAAGATTAATAATATTCAATCTAATTATATAGAGAGATTATCTCAAAAATTTGGAAAATTAAAAGATGGAAAACATTTTCTGAAAAAATATGCAAAGTTAACTTCTGAAAGTTATAAAAATGAGATTTTAAAAGCGTATAAAAAATTAGGAATTAATCCTAAGCAACTACGCATAGGAGAGGAGTTTAGTTTCAAAAGATCAGATTTTGAAGATATTTCCAAATTCGAAAGTATTGTTAACTCAAGAGGGAAATATCTTTGGTATGGTTTAGTATATGAGATAACTGAAATTTTATCTGACAAATCAAAAGGTGAAACCATTGCTGGTTTTACTACAGAAACCATGAGGTCTCGATGGACTAAGTATGTATTTAAAGCTGTACTTCGACAAGGTAAAGGAGGAAAACTCCATCGATTAATTTATAACTACTTAAATCAGTTTGGTTTTGAAAATCTAAAAATCAATGAAAAGTTCAATTGGAGGTTAATTTTTGGTCTTTTAAATTCTAGATTTAGAAGAAGACCTGTAGAAATCCATTTTTCCTCAAATTCTTTAAGAGCTGGAGAAATTGACTACATTTCAGAACATAATTTAACAAGTTCTGGTCTTAATGTAAGTGCTGGAGGGGGAGGAGGGAGGAGTAAAATGAACCTACCTATGATAACGATTGCTTATTATATAGCATTAGGCGATATGGAGACTGAAATTCAAAGAAAACTTAAAAATCATGGTATTGTATGCAGTAATACTACAGTTAGAAGAAGAATTAATCAATTTTGGGGATCCTTTGAAGAAGCTCAAATAAAATTTTTAAGACCTGTCTTTTATCTGTTTTTAAAAAATCATTTGAAACTTCATGAGATAAATAATGTTTTTAATCGTTTCACTCTAAAATATATTGAAACATTGTTTGGTGGTAAATCATATCAAAAGTTGAAATATCTTGTTGATACAGAAAACATTCTTAATTTACCAGTTATAGGAAAACTTGATGGTTGGGAGGGTATAACAAAATTAAGAATTCCTGCAAGCCTTCTAAATCAAATAATTTTGCAGTACGCTAAGTTAAATAAAGCCCTTAAAGATCTTAGAGTTATGGATTACTTAGAGGAATATGAGAGATCTTATTATCGATATACCTTAAAAAGGCAAATACATAACCAATTAGGTTTTCCAACATGGGATGAAGCTCGTAAAGAATTAGTTTTACCTTATATAATTAAAGAAATTAAAAGTGATGAATCTTTTAGCTCAATTTATCATAAATATGGTTGGAGCAAGTCTACTGCTCATAACCATAATAGGACTAGTCGAAATCTCTTTTTTGGAATGGACTCATCACAAGTTCGACAATTTTTAGAAGATAATTTCGAAATTGAAACTTATTATGATTTTGAAAAAGAATATTTGGCTAAAAAAGGTTGATAGGTATAAAAAGTTTCAATATTTGCTAAGGTCATATCGCCTACAAAGCAAGATTTTTTAGGATAAATAGATTATGATAAATAATTTGCGAAAATATACCTATGGACCTTTTAATTCAAGACGTTTAGGTCTCTCATTGGGAATAAATATACTGTTAAATTATAAGGTTTGCTCATACAATTGCGTTTATTGTGAAATTGGTGTAACACATAAAGAAAATTTAGTTTCTCCAAAACATAGAATTAATCTACCTCCTACACCAGATTTTAGAAAAGAACTTAAGGATATATTAAAATTTGTCCCCCATTTACGAAGTTTAAGTTTTACGGGCTATAATGGAGAACCCACATTAAACGACAGTTTATTAGATTTCTACAAAGTAGCTTTTGATGTTAGAAATGAATTGAA
>SOKP01000044.1 GCA_004375715.1 Promethearchaeota archaeon
GCCCCGAAGGAAATGATTTTTCCTCTGAATCTGACATTAAATATGGAATTCGTAAGAAAAGATCATGCCTTTTAACTCCCTCTTTTTTAAGTTTGATGTAAGGTCGGTTCCTTCTAATTAATCCATACCGAATAATTACGTGAATGATTAAAGACTGCTCAAATCCGGAGACAAATAACACAAGAAGATCATAATCTTTTGTCACAAATCCATAGAAGAACCAGGCCACTATGATAATACTCCAGAAATATAACGAGCCCAGAAAGCTGAAAATTTTCGCAAATTGTTTTATTCTTTTAGAAAAATCACTCGAATATAAGGTAAGGAACGCTCGGTTATCCCATTCCAGTAGTTTATCTAAATAATCAGATAATATCGACATTTTCGTTGTTAGATAATGGATTGAGATATAGGGTTTTTTTGAGTATTAAAAGATTTTCCAACTAAAAACCAGTTTAATATGTTTAATAATATGTTTCATCAGTAGGTAGAGTTGACATTTACTATGTAGAATCAACAAGTTTAAATAATATAGTAATTATTAATTATACAGATATCTAAGAATAACTCACTTAGATTGTAAATACATGGAGAAGTATTCCAATGGAAAATTATGATGGATTTTCAGAAGAAAATTTAAGAGAAATTGCTAAAAAAAAAGTTGTGTATAGATTTGCTGTTAGATTACACGTTAGTATCTTTCTGATTGTAAATATTTTATTATTTTTTATAAATATGTTGACGACTCCAAATTATTATTGGATAATCTATCCGTTATTTGGCTGGTTAATAGGTATAGCAGAACATATAACTGCATATATAATTTATGCAAAAGGAATTTACCCAAATACTAAAAGAGGCGTGATCTTTCATATTATCGCTTACATTTTTGTGAATTTGCTTTTATACATTATATTTTTTTATAATGAGGTTTACTATCCTCAACTCATATTGCATATAGAAGTTACCAATCCAAATACTTGGTATCAATATCCGTTAGTGTTTTGGGGCGCTGGTTTATTAATACATATCGCAGTTCATGTGATTTTCTTTAGAAGTAAAGTTGACAAAGAAGGAATAAAAAAATCGAAACGAGAAAAAGCGATTGAAAGAGAATTAGAAAAAATGAAATCTAAATTTAAAAAATAGGTTCTTCGAGGTTTAAAATAGAATGTGGTTAGGAAAATTTTTGGATTTTGAAGATATAAAAGATTTAGGAACCAAATTACAAAAAGAACTATTCCAAGGCATTAAGAAATATAAATTAACGCCTCTCGAGTTTACGATACTAGAAACTGTTTTTAATTGTAGGGAATTAGCTGGTTATGATTTAATTTTAAATTTGAATAAACATTTTGCAGGAACATGGGAAGCTCAATCAGGAACAGTCTATCCAATTCTTTCTAAACTGAAAAGAGACGGTTTTCTTGACTCTCGACCTGTAAAAAGCCCTATAGGCCCAATTCGCAAAGTTTATTCATTAACAGAAGCCGGAGAACATATAATAAAAACAAAAGTTAACAGAAATTTTGAAGACCAGTTGAATTTTGTTCGAAACGTTCTAATTGAACTTTCTTCGATTTACGTTCAATCTCATCCAAAGGAGGAAAAGGAAGATATAATTATCGAAGTCCAAAAATCCATAAAAAAAATCTTAGAAACCGTAATAGAAACAATTCCTTCAACTTTAAGACATAAAAGGAAATGTGAACAATGTGGCTCTGAAATTGAACGCATTGCGGCGTTTTGTTCATTCTGCGGAGCCACTATGCTTAAAGGATCAGACGAGAAGAAAAAATAACCTTCTTATTGAAATTTCACTTTTTTATACTTATTTTTTAATTTCAAAAAAAAAAGGGAATAGAATAATACTATTCTGGCTATTGCTATTATTCTATGTCGATATTTAGTTTTTCAAAGATTTTTTTAATTGTTTCGCTTGCTAAACTCTTCAAAATATCTTCTAATGGAGCCAAAACTTCGTCTTTCTGCGTTGTTCGATTCTTACTAATGCGTGATCCGACTTCAAAACTACTTTGAGCCCACGAGTATAAGTCATTAAATGTAAACCAAATTTCTCGATAAGCACCCTCGGTACCTCCATTTCGAGCTAATGGTTTCTCTGTAATTAGAACTTCGGGGTCCTGTAGATAACACCAATCTAATATTACCCACTCTAATTTTCGTTCTGAATCTGGGCGATCCGCTAAATAAATACAATACGCGTGGCCTCCTAATTCTGTGTCTGATGGTGCAAAGATAGGATCTGCCATAACTTGGGCAGCACATACTTTTACTCTCCACGAAGGTATTCCTGCATTAATTAATAAGCTTGCAATTAAAATTGCTCCGTCCTCACAATCACCGATCTCGGATTGAACAGATTCGAAGGGAAATAACCAGAATTCGGGGCATTCTGATGCGATATCGTCGTATTTATATTTTAAAAAATTGCAGACAAAATTTTGGATTGATAACGCTGTATCGTTAGGAGTGTCCTTTCTTAAATTGAGTTGAGTTAAGACATGCCATAGAATAGCATCGTTTTTCTTAATGAACGCTTTTACATCTACATCAATCTGTTTTTTATAAAATTCCCCCCTTAACGCTCGTCCTGTATAGATGATGGGGGCAGTGTCCCATTTATCATTCCAATAATCAGGTCCATATTTCCCGTAATCTTTTTCAAATTGTTCAAAAGGTTTATAGTTTGGTATGATTGGTATAGTTGAATCTGGAGTTTCTCTAGGCGGTTGCGGTTTTTTAGGAGCGGGCTTTTTTTTAACCTTTTCCCCTCTTTTAGGCACATCTGCTAATTTTTTTGCTTCTTCAATCCAATTCTCTATAGTTTTTAGTGTGGGTACTTTTGTTAGAACGTTCGGATTGTGTTTTTTGAGTTGTTTTAATTTTTCGACAGCATTTTTAGCATTTCTATATGCAAATTCCTTGACGGAATCCATCCCTATTAGGTTTAAGGCATTTGCTATTTTTGGTGTTACGCCATCGATTCTCATTAAATCTGCGTGTTCTTGCCATGTATCTAGAGTTTTCACCGCAACCCCTATGCTTCTTGCTAGTTGTTTGATCTGATAGTAGCTTAAAGTCAGAAGATCATTTACTTCTTTAATGCCCGCCTTTTCCAGAAGCCGGGCGTGTTTTTCTTCTAAACCAATAATTTCAGTTAATTTCATTTCAATCCCTATTAAATTATATTAAATTAATAATAAATAAGAAATAATGAAAATATGAATTTTATTCTTTTCATGGATTTATCTTCTTTGAGGAAAATTATAAAAGAAAAGAATGTGGCGGGAGGGAGATTCGAACTCCCGAAGGCCTTTGCCACTGGATCTTAAGTCCAGCACCTCTAATCGGTCTTGACCCTTCTAAACCAAAAGACCTTTGACCAGACTCGGTAATCCCGCCAAATTTTTATACATTGCTATTAATTGAGTTAGAATAATAAGGTGTTTTTTATTAAATCTAATAGATTTTAAGTGTACTATTGAGAAATTTTAGTTTTAATTTAAATTTTTACCTTAGCTATAAGGCTTCTAAATATATTATACTTACTTCTTAGTATCTACGTATTAAATTAATTTTATAATTAGTAAGGAACTATTAATGAATGAACAAATTACAAGTTGCATTCTAAAAATAAAAATAAATAAATAATAACAAGATATTAAATTTATAACAAAACAAAATAAGTAAATTAATAGACATCTTCGAGGTTAATGTTTTGCCGGTCGGAATTCTTATAATTCGGTGGGATAACGAAATTGGTCCAATAAACGAAGGTTTTTATCCAGAAAACCTTAAAATCACAAATAACTTGCTCACACAAGTGTATTCGTCACATCGGTATCAAAGTTTAAAACCAGGGTTTGCTAGCATCTCGTTAAAGAACAATAAAGTTGTTTCCTTCTTCTCAGGAGTAGGAGACGACCATATTAGCGTAGAAAATTATGTTGTTGCCTTATTATTACGAAGGGATGAAAAACCCAATAAGTATCGAGAAATTTTAAAAACTATAGCCGCCGAAATACTTGATCAAACTCAAGATAGCAAATTCATAAAGCTTCTACCTAACCTCTATAAAGAGTTAGCTAAAATCTAATACTTAAAGAAATTTTTCAAGAATTAGAACAAATTTATTTCAAATTAAGCTTCTTCTAGTTTTTTACTATAATTTTTCCTGCTTCATTGATTTCAACCAAATCAACATCTTGTAAATTAGAAACAATCTTTTTGACAAGGACAATGGGAGAACCAAGAGCATTTCGTAAATCTTCCATAGATATTGATCCTACTTGTTCTACAATCAAAAAAGCTTTAAATTGAGCTTCGTGTTCCATTAAATCTGTTAATTTATCGTAGTAATTAATCTTTTTCTGGTTTTTTTTCTTAAACTCCAAGAGAGTTTCCATCTCATTATTCTTTTTTCTTAGAGTTTCTTCTGCTTCGCGTTTTTTATCCAGAGCCTCTTCTAATTTAGTGAGCATATTTTCCTGTTGTGTTCGAATGTCGGCAAACCTTGATTTTAAGTCTTTAGCTTCTGAGGTAGCCTCTGTAGATGTCAGTTTACTGTCTAGTAGAAATGTATCTAGATCAACTATTTTACTAGCCATTTCCTTCTTTTCTTCTAGATGGTCTAATCTTAATTGTTCGAGTTCTTTTTTCCATTTTTGATCCATGTCTGATAATAGACCTATTTGTTCGTTTTGAAGTTTATCGGCAAAGGCTTGAATTTCCTGTAATTTCTTATCTTTCAATAACAATTCAGAAGTTTTCTCTGCTATTTCAGCTTTGAGGGTTCCAATTGTTTCAAAACCCTCATCAAGTTTTCGTTGAGTCGGGATACTTTGTCTCTTCATAAAATCCATTTCTTTTTGAATAGCAAGAAGTTCACCTTTAGCAAGCTCTAAATCTGTTTCTCTTTTGTTAAGCGTTAGTCTCTGAGTTACAGCTAATTCTTTCAATTCTAAAACATCTTCAGGAACATCATACATTCTTTTAATTTTTATTTTTTGTTCTTCAATAACATCATTAAGACTACGTATAACTCCTTTTTGTTTCTCGAGCGTTTCTATTAATCTGTCAATCTTAGATTGGAGAACAGCAGACTCTTTTTCGTTTGATTCGATTCCGTCTATAGCATCTAGAAGGTTTTTAGGCATGGTTTATTCACTCATGTTTTTAATTAAAACTATTATTAATTCTTTTTTTTTTTAATAGATATTTATTTTATACTAATTAAAACCATTTTTTTGCTATTATTGAAATAATAAATTCAATTTATATACTTATCGAAATGATAGGTATATTGTGTCTACCTATAAAATTGTTATATTTAAAGAAGTAGAGGTTATTTGAAATTCCCGTTTATTGTTTCAAACCGAAAGTTATTGATCCATAAGTTAGCATTTAAATAATTTTTCACTGATTATATTAAATAAAGTTATTATTTTTTAAGAAAAAAATTAAATACCTGAATACTTAAAAAAAATATAATAAATTTTAAAATAAGGTTTAAATAAATGACAAGAAATCGAAGAGTAAAAACGCAAATAGAGACCTTAACTTTCCTTTTGATATTTTTGGTTTCAAGCATGTTCATGGTTTTTCCAATGAATAACAGCGATTCAGAAACTAATTTTAATGAAGTTAATAATATTCTCCCAGAACCTATTGAAAGCCCGCGCCCCAGTAAAATAAGTAGTGCATCCTGGTGGGATGGTTCTTGGAGATATAGACGACTAATAAATGTTACCAATCCAAATGGAGATGTTGCTTTTACTAATTATACCACTTCAGTGGTATTTAATTATACAGAACATACAGAGGGTACACCAGATTATCCAATGAATGGGGACTTATCAGATATTAGAATTGTTCAAGATGGTGTACTTAGAAAATATTATTATAAAAAAGATTATCCTAATACTGATTTTGTAACTGTTTGGTTTGATGTAGATATTGGTAAATCTCCAGATAATATTGATACTGATAACATCTTTTTATATTTTAATGGTAGTACTCAAGAAAGTGTAGATCCTGACTATTTTTTGGATGAAAACCACGAATCAAATAATACAAAAGATGCAATGGGCTGGATTAGAAATGGGGATTTTGAATTAGATGGTGAAACTGGACAAAAACTTACGACTGAAGTATTTGGATGGACTTATACTAATGCAGCACCCATCGACTATGATATTGATGGAGAAAACGAGGATAATTTGAATTATATGCATGAACTTACTGAGTCGAATGATAATCAAGAGAGAACTTTTGGTAATTGGTCTTTTAAATGGGGGGATTTAGGCTCTTGGTTAGAGAGTCAGGATCTCCCTGACCCCCCTGCCGTGGGTCATGATTTTGAAGGAACGCTCTATACTTACCCTTTTATAGTTCCAACAGTAGAAGGAACTGGAGTTGATCTTAAGTTAGAAGTTTATAGAAATTTTAGAGTTTATAACACAAAAGACTCACATCCACTGGGATTTTATATAAGGTTGTGCGAAGATTACTCTTCAGATGTAGATGTGCATAAGGAAATTCTTTTGGAAGAAAATTATATGGCTAAAGATGATAATGGTGATACTTTTGTTTATGATGTTGAATCACCCTCAAATATGTATGATACAAGAAATGATGCAGGTGCCCCACCTTATAGTAATGATGGAGAAATAACTGGCAAAATATCAATTAATTTAGATGCTACTTATATGGGAAGACTTTTATTTTTAGAAATTGGAACTTATGGTAAAGATGATAGTGGTTTTCAAACAGCATTTACACAAGTAGACGATGTTTCATTCAACTATGAAATAAATACCGCATTGAATGAGGATGTACAAGAGGTTGCTGGGAGTGCTACATTTATAACGAAGGATGTTGATGGAAGGATTGTTCCTAACGCAGAAGTGACGATAACGGAGGAGTATGGAGATCCAACATCGATAGGACCATATGAGACTTCTGAAGAAGATGGTTCTGTTCACTTTTCCAATGTAGCTTATGGGAACTATAATGTTACTGTAAACTATACAATACCGTATTCAGGATTAGAAGAAGTCGTGTATGATAGCAAAATTATTTCGACAGAATTTCTTATTGATGGTTCAGGTAAGGTGTATGAGTTGATACTAAATATGTCTACAATTGACTTTGAAATTGTAGATT
>SOKP01000089.1 GCA_004375715.1 Promethearchaeota archaeon
TATACTAAAGAAACAGTATCTAAAACAAAATTTTTATCTATGTCAAATTGGGTTAAAAAATCTTCTCCATCTTTAATTAAATCGATTGTGATCCTATCTTTAGTATTTATAACTTCTATTTCAGGGGGATATAATTCTAACATTTTTCACACGACACCTTAGCTCTTCAAAATTTTTATAGAAATATCGAGGTGATATATCGATATTATTACAATGTGCATCTACATATTTAAGCTTATGCATCACATGTGATGCATAAATGTACCAAAAATGCAAATATTTATATATGTAGATATTCATCATTCTTATATATGCCATCTGAAGCTGAATACAAAGAAGAAAAAGATCGTAAAAAAGAGAATCCTAGAATTTCAGTGAAGATTCAAGATGATTTTGATTATAGGGTAGTCAGTAAGATGGCTAAAAATAGAGATACGTCTCTTTCTGGAGCTATGCGAGATATTGTACATCAATGGATATTATCAAACGCAGAAATGCTTAAAAAAACATATGGTGTAGATATTGATGAGATTAACGAAGAAATCTTTTTAGAAACTGCAAGTTTAGTTTACGATAAAGAATTGAAGCCTTTAGAAGTAAAGCTTATTGATGAGTTATCAAGGTTTTTTGAAATGGTTGAGGTAGTTGGGATTCAAGATTTGGCAGATCATTTCGGAGTTCCTATAAAAACTATTAAAAAAATATTATATACCCATGCGAAAGTTATAAAGTCAAAGGGTTTAAATTTAACTGTAAATGAAGGGAGAATATTCAAGAGAGATTAAAAATGGATCTTATAAGTAATAATACTACTAAAAGTGAAATTACCAATTTGAAACTCAAGGACATATATTCTGGAAATGAGCAGATTGAATTCAATATGCGCCATCCAATTTTTAAGACACTTATGAAATTAGAGTTTGAGGAAATTATTCGAAAGTATAGCAAAAAATAATACAATTCGATCGATCTTGATAAATCTTCTATGATATCCTAAAATATGGATTGTCTTTATGATATATGAATGATATTAACATTAATTAATGCTAATCTACAAATCTATCGTAATTATCGTATGACGACGCCTAAAAATTAAACGATATGAAAATAATAAAGAGAATTCCATATGGCCATTGAAAAAGTGAGAGAAGCAGTTCGACTAAGGTTAGAAGAATTATACGAAGTAGAATCAGAATTTCAACAGGCTCTATCCAAGGTTGTTATACCTTTTTCAGAAGTTTTTAAAAAACCAAGTTCTTCTGAATTCATATCAAAATATAATGACCTCCCCTTTAGTAAATGGGATAAGGAATTTAAAAAAATTTTACTAAAAGAATTGTAATAATTACGAACTAAGCGATTTCTCTACTAAATCTAAATCCTTTTTTAATAAATCTAAAAACTTAAAAATCCATTCTTTACATATTATTTAATATTGACTAATTAATTTTAGGTGAATCGTTTGGCAGAAGAAGAAGAAGATGATGGGTTTGCATTAGATCCAGAGCAATTAAACATATTTTACGAGGTCCTTTTCAAAAGGATTATGGATGTAATGGATAACCCTAATGTTAACGTTAATCCTTTTGAGGATATGGTAAAAATCTTAAGCCGGTTAAGCGAAATATTTAGTTTTAAAAGCATGATAACTATTATTCCTGAATTAATAGGTTACGCCATAAAATACGGAATGATGGTAGAAAAATCCTACGATGAAATAGTAGCAAGTTCAGAAGAAGACGAACAAGGATTTGGCCCAGAAGTGGAAAAGGAAAAGAAGAGATCCGTAATGAAGAAAGATATAGACAAGCTTAATATGTTTTTATGATTCAATTTTTTTTAAAAACTTTACATTTAACTTTTTGACTTGATGTAATTGAAATATTTAGAATATTTCTCCTATAGAAGTGAATAAAAAATTCATAAATAACATAGAATTTAAAATTCCTAAAAGAATATTAAAACTTAGTAAAATTTTAAAAGACAATTAATTATTTATAA
>SOKP01000048.1 GCA_004375715.1 Promethearchaeota archaeon
TAAAAATAGTCAGATAAAAGTAATAAAATTTATGAGCAGAAGTATAAGGGCTATTTTTTTTTGGGGAACATTTCCATAAATGCTCCGAGTCTTGTCTTCACTTGCTCTACATTGTCACCAATTTTATTGAACGTAATTGCTGTAATCGGTATTTCAAGTTCCCGCCTTACTTTCTCTCTTAACATCGCATAACAATTTGAGATGGAATGGCACCCAAATAATTGAAAAAAGATTATACCGTCTGCATTTAAATCCGTAGCCATTCTTAAATACGAATCAGTTAATTTGTCATTATCGCAACCTATTCCTGTTTCAGTAGCTCTCATAAGAAATCGAGCGTATTCTTCTGATGGATTTGTATGTGCTGCGGTAGGTATTTCTTCCAAGAATTTTAACAACTCCCAATCAGCATATAAAGTTCTCCCTCCTAACTCATATATAATATCGTGCGTTTTTGGTTCCCACCCTCCGAACATAGGGGTAACGAAAATCCTAGGCATTTTAGACACATCCATACCAACTCCCTTTCTAATTCTTTCCCGCATTTCTTTTTCGAGGGATACGATATTGTCTCTATATCGAACCGCATTAGAGTTATAATCTTGAAATGTAATACTTAACAGTGCCATAATTTCACTGAAAGTTGCAGGGTTACAAGGATAAAAATCAGAAGCGCTTATATCGTAAATAATGTTCTTATACGACCTTTTTACTTGATTCCCAATTTTAAAATGTGCTCTTAAGTCATTATCTGTTATGCTATTACCTGTCAGCTTCTCGAACTCGTTTAGAGCATTTGAAATATTATCGGTGAGTAATTCAATTGAGTTTCCCAAATTTCTCGGTGGAATATCAATCCAGATTTGTTTTGGGGCTTTATTAATTGATTTCAAAGACTCTAAATATTTATTATACGCGCTACATCGAATAGTAACATTTAAGCAAGCATCAACATTTTTACCTTTAGTTACGTGCATGCCTACTAAGCTCTTTAATCCATAACAGAAGTCACTTGAAATTCCTGCTTCAATTCCAACATCATACATCTCATTATACTTATAATTAATGGTACCGATTACATCCTCGATAATATCATCGACGATTTTACTAACTTTTTCGAAGCCCAGATTTTTAGTAAAACTTAAAAAATTCGAAACAGCGTTCCACCCAAAAATACTAGATGCAGAACCTAAATAAGAAAGGTATCGACTAATATCAAATTCGTGCATCCTTATTGGAAAAACTGGCACAGTACCTGCAGCAAAAGCTAAATCTGAAAAAGGTAAAGTAACAGCCACTAATTTTTCTTTATCTCGAAATTTTTTCCTTTTTAGATAATTTCGGCCGTTTAGCATGTTAAATGCAATTCTGAGGACCGAGCTAAATGTTATAATCTCATCGGCAACTAAACTCATTTCATCATCTCCAAATACGCTTCTATTCTTGTAGATAATTGACCACGGTTAGCTCGGGAATAATCTCTTTCTAAATTTAACACTTGAATCCCTTTTTCTTGTAATGAATCTTTTAAGAAAGAAGACATTAGCGAAATATGATCACAAAACTTTATTATATGATTGATGACACCTAACTTTCGACCTTTATTTTTTTTATAATTTTCAGAATATTTCTGTATAAATGATACTTTCTGTTTAAGAAAGTCAGGTACGCTATGGTCACTATAAATATTATTTTTAAACTTAAGAACTAACAAATCCAAAGGATCTTTCTCTATATCGATATGATTATCTTCGATAATTTGCGAATAGTAATGGTTCCCAATCCAGGTATCAAAAAAAACAATGTTACCTCCCCCCTCCTCAATCAAGTCTATCAAATTGTCATTAATAAAGATAGAGCACCCCGTAAGTAAAACATCTTTAGATGTAGTAGAGACTGGTTGAGGTGTGTCTTTAAATTTTTGAATCAAATTTTCTAAGTCGTGAAGAAAATCGGGGCCAAATAGCATTGATTTATGAATTAATTTCAATTTTTCCGAGCCTGTCGTTTCCAGTTCATTGATTTCTAATAACTTTTTTTTGAAATTATTGAATTTTAATATGCTGTTGTGAATATCCTCATCAGATATCTTTTTACCCAAAGTAGCTTCAAGTTGATTTCTAAAGTCTTGTAATTCGAGCTTAAAATATTTCAGACTGTTTTCGTTCTTTGTATACGAAACATAAAAATTCAAACGAGGAATATTAAAGTATTTGGAAATGATTTCTGAAACGCAAATATCTGATACGCAGTGATTGGAAACTATGATGTAATCAACCAATTCCAAAAACTTGTAGTAATTTGGTTTAATTGAAAATAATCCAATACACGATTGTGCAAATGCACATGTGGAAGGTGGCAAATAATCGTGACTTGCGTCCATTAGTTCATCGCTCCCTCCAAAGATTAACCTTAAGGGAAAAAAACCAGCAGCATCAATCAACTCCTCGGGAATATTATCGTGGGCTAAATAAGCGATAATTTTGATCCCTTCTTGTTTTTTTTCTTTGAGGAAGAAAGTAAAGTCAGATAGTAGATTAGAGTCATCCATCGTGATAAAGTCAACTGTTTAACTGTATTTGTCAGAAAAAGATTAATTCTTTAAAAAAGTTTTGTGACTTAAAATATAGATAAAAATATTAAGTCAAAAGAATATTTCTCATCTAATGCGAGTTGTTCGCTTCTGCGATTAAAGCAGCACCGATAGCTCCCGTTAATTGTGGAAATTCGGGAATTTCGACTTCATAGCCAAGTTCGTCTTCAAGGTATTTTTTCACAGCTGGGTTTAACGCAACTCCGCCACAAAAAACTAATTTTGGCCCAACTCCGATACGTTTAGACATTCCAGCAACTCTTCTAGCAATTGATCTATGAATACCGCTGGCTATTTCTTCTTTCGAAGCTCCCCTCGCAAATAAACTAATAACTTCACTCTCAGCAAAGACTGTACATGTGGAACTTATTGAAGCCGATTTGTTAGATCTTAAAGCTAAAGCCCCAAATTGGTCAATAGGGACCTCTAAAGCGTGAGCCATGACTTCTAAGAACCTACCTGTTCCTGCTGCGCATTTATCGTTCATCTGAAAATCAACGACGTTTCCCGTTTTCTTAGATATTACAATAGCTTTGCTATCTTGACCACCAATATCAATAACCGAGTGGACATCTGGAAAGAAATATTGCGTACCTTTTGCGTGGGCAGTAATTTCAGTTACGCGGTCATCTGCTATATCTATTGTGTTTCTACCGTAACCAGTGCTCATCAAAAACACATCATCTTTGTTTAAATTATTCTTTTCTAATAAATCATCGAATAAATTATGCCCTATTCTTTTAAAATCATATGTAGATCTTTCTGTGCGGTGATCTAACATCTTTCCATCACTAAGTAAAACGATTTTAGTGGCAAGAGAGCCAATATCAATTCCTATAAAAGTTTTCAATTTTCATCAAATAGAATTTATTATTTTGTAAAGAAATTGTTTTAAAAATTTTAAATTTTCGATAAAACCAAATAATTTTTTAATCTAATACAAGAATTGAAACTATTATGGTTAGACCAAAAGCGGCTAGCATTTGAAGAGCATTTTTCCATAAAGATTCTCGAGAAATGAAACCTACAAAAATGCCTAGAAGAACAATGCATACAAAAACAATTAAAAAAGAAAAGATGAAGAAACTAAACGTTGCTTTTAGAGTAAAAAAAAACGGAATTAAAGGAACAATTCCACCTAAAAGCGGCGCACATCCATTTACTAGCGATACAATTACGCTGGCAAATCTTTCTGCCTTTTCTTGTAATGTCTTTGCTTTCCTTCTCTTTTTATTTGATTTTTTTAAATTTCGATTTTTTATTCGATTTTTTATTCGATTTTTATCATTAAAATTAACCGTTAGCATTGCTTTCTTAATATCGTTGTTATCTAATAACTTATCATCCTTTTCTTCATCATCATCTTCATTCAATATCACCATTGCCTTATCTAACTCTGATTTCGATCTCTTCTGTTCTGCTTTTTCAGATATGTATGAACCACTTAATCCGGACATAAACATTGAAATTGATGTTGCAAACCCCGTTAATAATATAATATGACTATCTACAGTTTGTTGTCCTTCTTTAAATATTAGTATAAAAAATCCTAATAAAATGCCAATAATAGTTAACATTCCGTCGTAAAAGTTATTTACAAAATAACGACGGGCAATAGATAAAAAATCCGTAATTTTTGCGTATGTTTTAAATCTTCCTATCATTCTATTTTAACTTTAATAAGATTTAAGCTAATTTTTATGAGTTTTTTGTAAGTTTTTTTTGAAATATTTTTTTTATTCACAACTTTTGGATATTTTGTTTTAGTTAAAGTTGATTTATGGAGAGATCGCTAGTTCTAGCAGCAGAGAAACGATTAAAGTAGTGATGCCCGCTGCAACAAGATGTAAGGTATATTTTAGACGCCCCCCTCCAGAAATGTTTCCGAGGAAAATTCCTAAATAAACTAATATCCCTATCAATATAGCATATGAAAAGATAAAATGAAACACTGATAAGCTAGTACCAAAAAAAAATGGAATCAGCGGAAAGACCGATCCTAAAACAGGTGCTCCTCCATCTACTAAGGAGGCAACAACAGTTGCAAATCTCTCAGATCGCTCAATCAAAGTTTTAGAATTTTTCACTTTCTTCTTCTTGCTTTTTAACGAAAATTTTCGATTTATTTTTATAGGGATTACCATTGCTTTTTGAATTTCTTCCTCCTCCTGTAAAATCTCCTCAATCTTATCTTCGGAATTTATCTCTTTACGATCTTTCCCTTTTTCTTCATCACTTTCTTCAATGATTACCATTTCTTTTTTTAGATCGTCAAGTTTTTTCTTTCGTTCGGCTACTTCAGAGAGATACGCCCCCCATAAACCACTAATGCCAATTGCTAAAGCAGTAGAAAATCCTGTTATAATAATAATAGTTGCACTTAAATCGGGATGTGACCAAAAGAAAATGAAACTTCCACTAACTATGCCCGCAATAGTTAGAGCCCCGTCAAAGCAATTATTAAAAAATTTGCGCCGCACAATTATTCCCAAATTAGATAATTCCGAATATTTGCGCCATTTTTTAGTTAAAGATTTTAACCCCATTTTATGTATAAAACACCATTATATTCTTTTCTTAAAATAGAAGCTATATTGTGTAAATTAATCTAAATTTTAAAGATAAGGTGTATTCCCTTATAATAATTATAAATACTTGAAGCTAATAATCTTTTTGAGTTAGATAATGTTAAAAACTGATGATTTTTATTTATTTAATCATATTATATTTTTGTATATATAAAATTTAGTGATTTGCAAAATGTCATCCCTCAGGAAAGTAAGAGAAGAGATAATAACATTACTCATAGAACATTCAAGAATAATATATAGCGTTACTAGTGATATGGCTGTGTATTACACTTCTTGGGCAGAAGATTTCGAGAATAATAGAAAAACTTTAGAAAAGAAAAAAGCTAAGATGCAGTTGTCTGAAGAAGAAGGTGATGAATTAAAAATTCGTCTCATTCAAAACTTTTCCGAAGCACAGGCATTTAAAATGGGAGCTTACGTAAATCTAGTTTTGAGGATGGATAATATTATAAATTACCCCCTCGAATTTGTCGATATGTTAGGAAATATCAACCTAAAAGAAAAAAAGGAAAAAGAGATTAAAAAGAAATACCATAAACTATTGAACCAGATAATTGAGATGGTTGATATTTTAAAAACTACCATAAAAAATTTGAGAGATAAGCCAGATATAGTCTTTGATAACACTACTTCTATTCACGAACTTGAATCAAAGATAGATAAAACCTACAGACAATTTCTTGAATTCATTTATACTAATGTTGAAGACTTCAGAACATTATTAAGGGTTAGAGATTCGATCGTGCTCTTAGAGCAGTTAGCTGACCGGATCCACGATATCGCCGATCTAATTAGAGTTTTGCTATACCAGTGAGCATTAACTCTTTTATATCCGTAATTCGATCTTTTTTTCAAGAGAAATTCTTTATCGAAGTTGAATTAATTCGAAGATTTTTAACCTAAAATCTTATTCAATTAATTCGAGGATTTTTAAGCTAAAATAGTAAAGTTTATACGTAAATTGCTATTATTGTTTTTTAAAATATTAATAATAAAGCAATAGATCACACAAGTAAAAGTAGTGAACAATTTGAATGGAAAAAGAAAATTTTACATATTACTCGGATTATTTCAATTAGTTCTGGTGTTAACTGTATTTCTGTCAGTCGATGGTGTTATTACTATGGTGGCTGCTCAAACAGAGAGCTTTGATTATTACAATTCTCCAACAGCAGCAGTATTAGCGCTTTCAGCGGCAATATCTCTTGCTGCTTCTGTTTTAGGAAGTGCGATGGCAATTAGAACTGTAGGTACCGCAGCTATTTCGTCGTTGTCTGAAAGGGAAGAAAGCTTTTTTAAAGCATTTTTAATCGTTGCATTATGTGAAGCACTCGCTGTATATGGATTAATCGTAGCAATACTACTTTGGACAAAAATCCCTACTCCGATCTAAAATTATTGATTTTAAATTCGTTAGTCAGGTGATTTCTGTACGAGTATAATTATTCCCTCCTATGCATATACATTCATCAAGATTGATTTTTTAAAACGTTTAATTATTGATCCTGAGACGTTAAGAAAATTTAAAACAATATATAATATCGAAAATTTTATTGAAAATCTCAGACCTTATTATCCAAATTTAGAGATTAAAGAATTTACGATTGAAAGTATAGAAAGAGCTCTTTTAGATCATTATATCAGATTAGTCGGTAAAATATTGAATTTTTCTCCACAAAATATGAGAATTTTTTTACAAAGTTATTTGCTTAAGTTTGAAATTCAAAATCTCAAACAAATTGTTATCGGATTAATTCTAGGCATTGATTATGAGGAGAAAAGGAAGAATATTAATTTTTTAGTAGAGACTTATTTAGATAATACTGAATTCATCGAGGAGATGTTAAAACTCACAAATTTAGATGAAATTCAATTATTTTTAAAAAAAACGATATACAATATTCCGATTAGAGAAGGACTTCTTTATTATATAAAAAAAAAAGAGATATTTGTGTTAGAAGCGTTTTTGGATCAATTATATTATACTCGTCTTAGAGACCAGGTTAAGCGGTTAAACAAGAAAGAGAAAATAATGATTTCATTACTTGTAAAATACAAAACTGAAGTTTACAATCTAAATGTGATTTACAGAGGAATTATAAATAATATCGATCGTAAATTATTATCACAATTTTTAGTGGATAATTATTTATTTATGTCCGAAGGTATTCTCGATTCTTTGTTAAATCTCCCTAATGTTGATGAATTTATATCAAATATTACCTATTATTTAAATAACACTTCAGAAACAAAACAAATCTTTCTTAGATTAAATCTTGATAAAAAACATATTATTAGATCAATAGAAGAATTTTATTTCACTTATTATTTCAAGAAATTTGAGATAAAAGTTGACGATATAGATATGTTCACGATTTCCAAAATTCTAGAGGTCCTTATAAAAAAAGAAAAAGAAATTAGGTTTGACATTTTACCGAGAGTTGTTAAGATCATCCATAAAAAGTTTAAAATGTTGAAAAAACTGTAAATTTGATGGTTATTATATAATATTAAGAAATAAAAGAATGAGATTAAAATAATGGAAATTTTTAAGTGGGTTGAAGAAATCGAAAAAATTTATGATGATTTAATCGAGAAAGCCAAAGATGAGAGTTTAGAGGAGATTAATAAAGTTCAATCCTCTCAAGCAAAAATTATGGAAGAAATGACGTACAAACATCAAGAAAATCTTAACAATGCATTAACTGGGGTTTCAGAAGAAGTAAGAGGACAATTGAAAGAATTTGAAATATTAATAAAAGATTTATGTACTAAAATAGAACATTATTATCTCGAAAACAAAAAAGGATTAACAGATTTACTGTTTGAGAAAATAGGATTTGATTTTTAATGGTAGATGCTAAAATACATGTATTAGGGTATGATGAAATAGTTAGAGTATTCGGGCTCTTAGGTATTGAAGGGACAGTGGTAGAACACAAAGACGATTTCCTTCGAATATTTCAAAATATAATAAAAAGACGATCAATTGTAATGATAATTATAAACATGGAACTACCAGATGATATTATTGATTATTTAATTGATTTTAAAACAAATAATCGGACACCATTTCTTTATCTTTTACCGGATATTTTCAATTCGGAGATTAGAAATCACGGTAAAATATTTGACATAATTCATGAATTAATAGAAGATATTATTTAATGATAGGTGAAGAGTTATTAGCGAAGGAAAAGAATTGAAGGAGAGATTTGGAAAATTAGGATTACATTTAATTAATCAAGCTGAAAATGATATAAAAAAAATAAACCAACAAACGCTTTTTCAAATAGCAGAAATTAAAAAAAAGAATAAGGATCGAGCTGAAGAAAGCTTGTTGAAGATGAAAGAGCATTTTAACGAGACCTTTAATCGATTATTAAACAATTCTCTATCCTCAGCTCTTATAAAAATTAAAGAAGAGATACTTAACTCTAAAAACAGGTTGATGTCAGAACTTATTTCAGATTTAACCAATTTAATCGAAAAAAAAATCAATGATAATTACTCAAAGTATACCGAATATTTACTAATTTCTCTTAAAAACATAGCACATATTGTTGATAAACCACCGGAGATTATTATTACTTTAAATTCAAGAGATTTTCAATTCTTTAATAGTAATAAAGATAAAATAGCGAAGATATTTAAAAATAGCATCAAGTTAAATAAATCAGAGAAGGAATTTACTGGCGGATTTATATGTATAGTACCGGCAGTTAATATCTCTTACAACGGTACCATAGAAAATCAGTTAAAGAAGAATACATCGATCATTGAAATCGAATTTTCAAAGATTTTTTCTGAATCTGAAACTGATATCAAACAGTTAGAAAATATCTATTTAAAATTTATTCAAAATCAAAGACAGGCAATAAATGAATACTTACAAAATTATGAACGAATCTGAGGAAAAAGTTATCTCTGGATATATTTCATCCATAAATGGCTCCTTAATAAAGATAAAAGGCATAGAAAACCAAGTCCGTCTCAACGATTTAGTGAAGGAGTCTACTCACAATATCTTAGGTGAAGTTATCCAAATTTATTCTGATCATGTTATCGCAAAGGTTTTTGAAAATACTAATAATTTAAAATTAAATGAAGAAATTATAAGCCTACAAGAACCTTTGTCTATGGAATTAGGTCCTGGGTTATTAGGTCAAATTTTTGATGGGATTCAGAGACCGTTAGAAGCAACATTTTTAGAATCTGACTCGCGTGGGTTCTTAGAACGAGGGGTAGATCTTCCATCCTTATCACGAAAGAAAAAGTGGTTTTTTACACCTTTGAGAAAGGTTAATGAACGTGTAAATATGGGGTATGTTATAGGGACAATACAAGAAACTCAATTAATAGAGCATAAAATTATGGTTCCTGTAGGTGTTTCTGGAAAAATCACTTATATTGCTGAAGAAGGAGAATATTCAATAATTGATGAGATTTATCGCTTGAAAAGAGGAACTGTTGAAAAATCTTTTAATATGATCCAAAAGTGGCCAATCACTACGAGTAGGCCTTACAAAGAACGAAGTTATCCTCAAGAACCACTAATTACTGGAATGAGAACAATCGATTTATTATTCCCAATAGTAAAGGGAGGCACTGTAGCAGTTCCTGGAGGGTTTGGAACTGGCAAGACCGTTATCCAACAGTCTCTAGCAAAATGGTGTAATGCCGATGTAATTGTATTCATCGGATGTGGCGAACGAGGAAACGAGATAGCAGATGTTTTAAAACAATTTTCTGAAATAACCGATCCTAAAAGTGGTCGCTCGCTTCTTGAAAGAATTGTGATAATAGCTAATACTTCTAATATGCCTGTTTCTGCTCGGGAAGCTAGTATATTTTCAGGAGTTACAATTGGAGAGTACTATCGAGATATGGGTTATGATGTAGCAGTTTTAGCTGATAGTACCTCAAGATGGGCAGAGGCTTTGCGGGAAATTTCCGGATTATTAGAAGAAATGCCCGCTGAAGAGGGATATCCTGCGTATTTACCCTCAAAAATTTCGAGCTTCTACGAAAGAGCAGGTGTAGTTAATATCTACGGTGAGGAGGACATAGGAAAGAAAAATTATGGTTCTTTAACCATTATTGGTTCTGTATCACCCCCCTCGGGAGATTTCAGTGAACCTGTAACATCAACTACAAAGCGTTTTGTTCAAGCTTTTTGGGCTTTAGATGCAAATTTAGCTTATTCTAAACATTATCCCGCTATAAATTGGTTAAAATCGTATTCAAAATATCCCGATTTTATATCAGATTGGTGGTACGAAAGAGACATTTATTGGCCTGAGATAGATATTGATTGGTATGAATGTAGAAATCAGATAAATACCATTTTATCTCAAGAAAATGAATTGAAAAATGTTGTTCAATTAGTCGGCGAAGAAAATTTACCTAAAAATCAACAATTTGTTCTTTTCATTGCAAGATTAGTCAGAAACAGTTTTTTAATTCAAAATGCTTTTGATCTTACAGATTGTTTTACAGGAATTAAAAAATTAATTGGACAAGTGAAACTTATTCTACTTCTTTTTAACGAGGGTAAACAACTTCTAGATAAAGGATATTTAATTGAAGATATTAAAGAATTGAAAGTTATAAATGAGATTCTAAGAATTGGACGCTCAGTTTCTAACGATGATTTTAAGGCTTTAGAGAGAATAAAAAAGAAACTGATCAATGAAATAGAATCTTTAAAATTACTTCATGGAGTATTTAAGAAAAAATGAGCGTTATATATCGGAAAATTAAAAAAATTATTGGCCCTTTAGTGTTTTTAGATAATAAACACGATGTTCAATACGGTGAGATCGTCAAAATCCATTCAAATGATGGTAAGGAACGAACGGGGCAAGTTATCAAAATGGACGAAAGTACGATAACAATTGAAGTGTTTGAAGACACAGCTGGACTATCGTCTGAAAACTCTACCATTACTTTTACCGAAGATTCTTTTAAAATAAAAATATCTAGCGATATGTTTGGCAGAGTATTTAATTCATTAGGAAAACCGATTGACATTAACACTAAACAAGTTTTAGATACGGAAATTTTAACTGAAATCGAAAGAGACATAAATGGTTTACCAATTAATCCCTTTGCTAGAGAATACCCTTCAGAAGTTATTCAAACGGGAATATCTGTGATTGACGGTCTTTTTACATTAATAAGGGGCCAAAAACTTCCAATTTTCAGTAGTCAAGGAATGCCACACAATTTATTAGCTGCTCAAATTGTTACCCAGGCAAAAGTGTTAACTGAGGAACCTTTCCTCATAATTTTTTGCGGTATTGGGATTATTCAGGATGAAGCGATTTTCTTCATGAAGAAATTTCAAGAAAGTGGTAACATCCAGAACATCATTTCTTTTATCAATTTTGCTGACGATCCGATAATGGAACGATTAATTGTTCCACGTGTGGCTTTAACTACGGCTGAATATTTTGCTTTCGAAAAAGATATGCATGTTTTAGTTATATTAATTGACATGACTAATTACGCTGAGGCATTGAGAGAGTTGAGTTCAGCTAAAAAAGAAATACCCAGTAGAAAAGGGTATCCTGGATATCTATATACAGATTTTGCCTCACTATATGAAAGGACAGGTAAAATTAAAGGTAAAAAGGGAACGATCACGCAATTACCGATTTTGACGATGCCTGGAGAAGACATATCTCATCCAATTCCAGATACTACCGGCTATATAACTGAAGGACAATTGGTTTTGAATCGTAATATAGATAAAAAAGGCATATATCCCCCGTTTGAGGTTTTAGCGTCAATTTCACGTTTAATGAAGGATGCTATTGGTAAAAAGACGACTAGAGAAGATCACGCTGATGTAAGCTCTCAATTGTTATCTTCTTACTCCGCGGCTCTTGAAGTTAGAGATCTTATATCTATTGTAGGGGAAGATGGTTTAAATTTTAATCAAAAAGCCTTATTGAAGTTTGGAGAAGCATTTGAAATGTCTTTTTTAAATCAAAGCCATACTGAAAACAGAGACATTGAAACAACATTGAATTTAGCTTGGAAAGCATTATCTCATATTCCAAGGCACCAGCTATTGAGAATTCGTCAAGAATTCGTCGATAAATATTATGTTGGAGAGGTGTAGATTAAAGCGTCATTTCGTGAATTTAAACCTACTAAAACCAATTTGCTCTTGTTAAAAAAAAAATTAACATTTGCAGTTAAGGGGGAAAACTTCTTAAAATTCAAATTGGAACAGTTAATATATGAAATTAAAGAGAACTGGGATAAATACATAAAGAATCGTGAGATTTTCATCGATTTATATAAAGAAACTATGATCAAGCTTAACCAAACTTATAAAGAAATGGGAAAAAGAGATTTTATCCTAATTAGCAGTTTAAGTAAGATCCAGTTTCAACCAAAAATAAATATTAAATATACTAAAAAAATAGGCTCGTTAATTCCATTAATTGAATTTGAATTGATAAGAGAAGAATTACTTCCTGCCTATTCATTTGAGAATACAAGCCATTATTTGGATGATTTAATTACAGTTTTATTAAAATTTTTTAATCAAATAATCGTTTTTGCTATGCTGGAAGATGTATTGCTAAATATCTCTTATTCTTATCGAAAGATAAATCGAAGGATTAGAGGCTTGAAAAATATAATAATTCCCGAATTACAACTCGATATAAAAAAAATTAAAGAGATTTTAGAAGAAAATGAAAGAGAAAATTACGTTAGATTAAAAAATACAAAAGACTTAATAACAAAAGAAGTTTAAGTTAGTGAGATTTAACTATGACGGATAAAAGTAGCATGGTTTTGTTTACGACGAACATTAACCAAAATTATAAGGACATCCTTTTACAATATTTAGCTCAACTTAATTTGGTACACATTAAGATAAAACCGGACTTAGGCGAAATATTAGAAAAGGACGAGATTATTTTAGAAAAAATTAATGATCTAAGCCAAAGTTTAGAATACTTATTTAAAAATCTCGGTATTACTGAATCTGATTTGCAAAAACTAAATATTGAGCCAGATCAAAGGAAAAAATTTGAAGCTAAAGATATTAATGATCTAATAAGCCATTTAACAAATGAAATTAACTATTACTCTAACCGAATTGATGAGTTAAAAAAGTATCGTACCTCAATTGAAGTAGAGCTAGAAAAAATAAATACAATACACGCTAGTTACCTCTTTTTAGAAAAATATAATTTAACTAGAGACAAATTAACTAAATTCAAGAATTTAGAATTCAAAGCTTTTACTACATTTTCAAAGAATTTAGAAAACATAGAGAATATATTCGAATTTTCTCATTTCCCTAATTTTCTTCATTACGATTATTTGGCTGATGATAGAATAGCATTTTTTATAATTTATCCTAAGGAACAAGAAGAAGAATTTAGAGACAAAATCCGTATAATTCATGCTGAGGAAATACCAATTCTAAAAAAATATTTACTTTCTAACGGAATAAACTTTCCTCGAATTACAAAAGAAATAAAGTTTATTATTACATCTTTGAACAAGAATGATAAAGAGTTGGAAAGAATAAGGGAAGATAACCTGCTTCTTTTTGCCGCCGCCTATGAAATCGTTCAAAATCTAGAAGAATACAACTGGGTTTCACACCAATTCGAAGAATTGCCTTTAAATCGAAGTAGTTTGAGCTTTTACCTTCCTAGTGAAAGAAAAGAAGAAATTCAACAAGGATTGGTGGAAAAATTTGAAGATAAAATAACGATTGAAACGATTGATATCAAAAAACATAAATTTGTATCATTAAAAAAAGACACAGATCATGTACATTCAGGGAAATTGAAAGATAAAAAGGACGATACTGATTTTAAGGAAGAATCTACTGAGCACGAGGAGAAAAAAAAGGACTTGAGAGACAGCGCTCCTACTATTATGAGAAATAACTTCTTGGTTAGACCTTTTGAAACTATTACTAAAATGTATGGGGTTCCTACTTATTCTGAAATTGATCCTACACCTTTAATAGCAATAACTTTCCCAATTATATTTGGTTTAATGTTTGGGGATATGGGGCACGGTTTAGTTTTAATTATATCAGGTTTGGTCGGGTATATAGTTTTTAGAAATAAAAAAGGGAAAGATTTTCTAAATTTTTGCTGGATCATTTTATATTGCGGAATTGGCGCTGTATTAGCCGGATTTCTCTATGGTGAATTCTTTGGCATGCACGAGATAAAGTTATTAAATACCGTTTTTATGCATTTAGAACCGTTCAATATTCCCATAGTAAATATTACTCTAAATAACCCATTAAATAACATTATGACAGTTTTCAAGTTTGCCGTATTAATTGGAGTATTTCACCTTAATCTGGGTTGGTTTGTGCAATTCTTGAACTATTGGAATCAATCTAGGAAATTTTTAGGTTTTACTGATTCTTTAGTGAAAATAATCCTATTGACGGGGGGTACAATTTTAATTTTTACTTATGGTTTTGATATTTATACCTGGTTAGAACCACCTTACCCAATTCTTCTGCCATTAGTTCCTGGTATATTGTTAATTGTGTTAAAACCATTTGGTAAGATATTCCACCTATCTTATTTAAAAGAAGAGTCGGTTGGAGGACTTATAGGTGAAGGCACTATGGAAGCGTTTGAAACTTTATTGTCAATTATGAGTAATGTGGCTTCTTATATAAGATTACTCGCTTTAGCCTTGGCACACATATCTCTAATGGTTGCAATTATAGCTATGGGTGATTTAATTCAAGGTGAAGGTATTGTTAACGATATCATTAATATAATAAGTTCTATTTTTGGTAATATGCTTGTTATATTACTTGAGGGATTATTAGTTTTTATAAATGCAATCAGGCTTCATTTTTATGAATTTTTCTTTAAATTTTATCAAGGAAGTGGTGTGAATTATCTTCCATTCTACTTAAATGATAATTATTCTGTAATTATTTTCGAGGTAGCTAGCATTAAAGATGTAATATCCGAAGAAATCGAAAGAGAAATTGAATCAAAAGTAACACATGATGACATAATTAAAGCAGAAAAACTAATTTCTAAAATTTTTTTTTAATATAAGCTTTATTTCCAAATGTTGGAAAATAAGAAATACCTGTTAAAATGACAGAAAAAAACATTTATAAAGAAAGGAAAGAAAGGAAATCTCTTAGAATCCTATTTATAATCATATTTCTGTCTATTATGATCTTTTTATATTTTCTTTTAGTTAATCTCGGGATTAGCCCATTACTTATAATCTTAATGTTGGCTTTCGTATCTTTAATCACTATAGGTTCGTTTTTCATGAAGAACCGAAAAAAATCAATTTATACTGGATTATTTCCCGACAAAAAACGAATTGAAATTCAACGTCGCCCCAGAAAAATAGAATTGAAAATTGAAACTGAGTCTGAGGTTTTTAAGAAAACAAGATTTCGAGATGTTAACCTTGATTTTAAATATCGAAAAACTCTCATTAATAAATGCGAAAATTGTGGAATGATCATAACAAGTTATAAAAAACATTGCCCTATATGCGGTAATTCTATAGAATTAAAAGAGCTAATTAAGAAATGCAGTAGTTGCGGGATGACTATTCCAAAATCTACAAAAAAATGTCCTATTTGTAGGGCAATAACAATATAATTCAGAGAAAAATTTCCAATTAAATGGTGAGAAGTAAAATTGATTGTAGAAAGTAAAGATTCTCAAGAAGGGTTCATATCTGCTGTTAATGGGTCACTTGTAGAAATCAAAGGCTTAGAGAGTTATGTTCGCCTTAACGATCTAATTAAAATAAGTAAACATAACTTCCTATGTCAGGTAATTCAAATTTATTCAGACCGGATAATAGCTCAATCCTTTGAAAACACTAATAGTATAAAATTGAACGAAAAAGTTATCAATCTTCACGAACCCTTGTCAATGGAACTAGCACCTGGCCTATTAGCAAATGTTTTTGATGGAATACAAAGACCATTAGACCTTACATTCGAATTTTTTCAAGAAGGAAGATTAAATAAAGGACTTGAATTTCCTTCTCTTTCAAGGACTAAAAAGTGGCATTTTATCCCAAGTAGAAAAGAAAAAGATATTGTTCTTAGTGGCGATGAGATTGGAACAGTTCAAGAAACTTTAATGTTAAAACACAGAATCATGGTTCCACCTGGGTATTCCGGAAGTATAACTTACTTAGCCGAAGAAGGGGATTATACGATTGTTGATGATATATATAGCTTGAAAAGTGATACTGAAGAAAAGTCTTTTTGCATGCTGCAAAAATGGCCAGTAACCGAGAGAAAACCTTTTAGCGAAAAAGTACCCCCAAGAGAGCCACTTCTGACTGGCATTCGTACAATAGATTTACTATTTCCTGTAGCTAAAGGCGGAACTTTTGCAGTGCCTGGAGGGTTTGGAACTGGAAAAACTATTATCCAGCAAAACATAGCTAAGTATTGCAGCGCAGATTTAATTGTATTTATAGGTTGCGGAGAGCCCGGCAATGAAATAGCTAACTTTCTTAAGCAATTTACTGAAACAATAGATACTGATACTGGAAGACCGTTATTAGACCGTATAGTCTTAATTGTGAATACATCTAATATGCCAGTATCTGCTCGTGAAGCAAGTTTATTCTCAGGAATTACAATAGCGGAATATTACAGAGATATGGGATACGATGTTGCGGTTATAGCAGATAGCATTTCGAGGTGGGCTGAATCATTACGAGAGATATCCGGGTTATTAGAAGAAATGCCCGCTGAAGAAGGCTACCCCGCATATTTACCTTCAAAACTATCAAGTTTTTATGAAAGAGCAGGTATTGTTGAAACCTTAGGACACGATCCTAGTGGTAAAAATAGAAAAGGATCAATAACGATAATTGGCTCAATATCTCCTCCTGCGGGAGATTTTAGTGAACCGGTAACATCCGCTACTAAACGAGTTGTTCAAGGAATATGGGCACTCGATCCTAAAATGGCATATTTAAAGCATTATCCCGCCATTAGTTGGATTAATTCTTATTCAAATTATCCTGAATATGTAGCAGATTGGTGGGATGAAATTGATAAAGAATGGCCGGATATAAAATTAAACTGGTTTGAGTGTAGAAAACAAGTAAATGAAATATTAGCAAAGGAAAACGAACTAAAATACATAATTCAGCTTCTAGGACAAAAAAACTTGGCCGAAGATCAAAAACTAGATCTCTTTATCGCCAATCTAGTAAGAAATGCTTTTTTTATACAAAATGCTTTTAATGAAGTCGATAATTTTACGAGCAGCAGGAAAATGTTAGGACTTATCAAGATTATACTTCTCTTATATAATAATAGCATACCACTCGTAAAGCAAGGTTTTGTAATAGATGAGAAAAAATGCGATGAAATCCTTAACGAGATTATGAGAATTAGCCACTATGTCCCTAATGATGATTTTAAACCGATCGAAAAACTTAAGGATGAAATCCTAAATAAAACAGTAAGTTTATTCTATGCAATTCATCGAAAGTAAAAATTATCTGACTATTTTTTTAATTCTGAAATTAAGGTTTGAACCATTCAAAGAAGTAGTAACTCATAGTTAGAGGATTAGCGATAACAAATTTCTTTCTTACTGATGTTGCCAATCGTCCAGCTCTAACCATCTCGATGGCAGTTATTTTTGAGTCATGAGGTAATACATGCACAATAAAGGATGAGTGTTCTAATCCCGGACCTTTCTTATAAACTACGAAATCGGCTCCAAACTTAAGCCCTGGACGAGGAACATAGCCTTTTTGCCGTAAATCTTGGTAAATTATGAATTTCTCTTCAAATTTATGGTGCGTTTTTTTACAGATATCATGAAATTCGTCATGAGAGTAAATTTTGTCTAATGGTGGATCAAAGATTGTAATTTTATCATTTTTCAGCAAAAAAAAAGCTTCAATTAAGGATAATTCAGAAGGTTTAGAAAAATACTCTAAACGGGGTTTACTTATCCCCAGAGGGGCCCCAAAAAAATTCATTTTAACATATAAATATGAAGCAAAAAGGGGGTTAAAAACAATTACACGGTTGTTTAAATATGTTGTTGGTATTCTTTCTGGGATATCTTTTTCGTCTAAGTCCTCTAGTGAAATAGAGGGTTCTTTTTCATCAGTCATCTAATAAGAATTATTAAAAATTGTTTAATAATCTTTCAATTTGGTTTCGAAAGGATGAAAGTATATAAATTTTTAAACAAATGTTATTTATAACAAGGTGAGAAAAATTGGGAATACGAAAAGCATTCGTACGAAAAGCATCACATGCCGGAAGTTGGTATCCTAAAAATAGCGAAGATTTAATTAGAGATTTAGAATATAGTTTTTCTGAAAGTAAATTTGGGCCTGGTTTATTTCCTGAAACATTAAATCAAGATACAAGAACAATAATAGGTGGAGTTTCTCCTCACGCAGGATACGCCTTTTCAGGAAGATGTGCAGCTCATACTTACTTGAATCTCTTTAAAGAAAAAATCCCAGATACGATTATTGTTTTGGGAACTGACCATGTTGGCTATGGAAAAGTGGCTTTATTAGGAGATGGAGCTTGGGAAACCCCTTTAGGAAACTTGTTCATTGACGATGAATTATCTAAAAAGATTTTAGATATAAGTGATATAATTGTTGAAGATCGTTCTGCTTTCACCGGCTTCATGGAACAAGAACATAATATCGAAATACAATTACCATTCATTAAATATTGTGCTAAAGAGAAAGATGTAAAGATAGTTACAATAAAAATAGGAGCTAGGAAGGGGTATGACGTATATGAACAAATATCTGCGGATATTTCTTCAGTGATAAAATCGTCGAATAAAGATATAGTAATTGTAGCTTCATCTGATATGTCGCACAAAAATATTACAAATAAAAAACAATTAGAAGATTTTAAAAAAGTGGATCAAGACGTTATTGATGCGTTTGTAGCACTAGATCCTAAAAACACGCTTTTAAATGCCCTGAAAACAACTGTATGTGGTGCACAAACAATTACAACTATGATGTTAACTTGTATGAAATTAGACGCTACAAAGGGTGAACTGTTAAAGTACTACACTAGTAGCGATATTCGGGGTGAGTATGGATATTGTGTTGGATATTTCTCCGGAATATTAATGAAATAACTTAAAATAAAAAAACTAAAATTAAAGAAAAAATTTTGAGAATTATGTCAGGGGAAAAAAATTCAGAAAATAAGGCCGAGGATTTTATAAGTTTGTGGAAAGAGAAATTAGCAACAGAGAATAAACCTTCCTTAATTGGAGATATCCAAAAAGAGAACGAACTATTACGAAGTAAAATTGCTGCGAACATAGATTTAATTACTAAATCTGAGGAAATTCTTAAAAAAGCAGTTGGAGAAAAAGAGAAGCTTAAAATTGAAAAAGACGAAGCTATAGCAGAAATTGCTATGCAATTAAATAATCTAAAGCAAGAAAACTCAGAATTGGGAAATAAAGTTAAAAGTATGGTAAAGTTATTATTAGAGAAGGATGAGGAAATTAAATCAAAGGATAACATAATCTTACATTTGCAAACTAAAGCAACTACACAAATAAGATCCGATTCCATGACAGAAGATGGAATTATTGAGGAATTAAAATCGGAGATATCGAAAAAGGATATAATCATAAAAAATTTAGAAAGTAAGACGACAGAATTATCAAATGAAGTAGAACGACTAAACCAAAACTACTTAGAAGAATTGAAAAGCAAACCCCTCGACTTTGTAGTTCAAGCGAGTGCTCCTCAACAAAAAGTAATTAAACCTATGCCTCCGGAGTCTTCTACTCAACCTCTTGAAGCCTTGTGCCAAGATCTTCAATCAGATTTGACTAAATACAAACGCATTGTCGAAAATTTAAAGAAAGAAAAGAACGAATTAAAAAGCGCGTTAGAAGGAAAGGATATTAATCTTACTGATAAGGAATTCGAACCTTTAGAAAAAGAAAACGAATTACTTAAGAAACAACTTGCAGAATTACAAAATTCTCTCAAAACCAGTACAAAAGAAGCACCTATAATAAGTTCTGAGGAATACGGACAGAAAATTAAAAATCTTGAAAACAAAGTTAGGGAGAGGGAAAACATAATAGCTGATTTAAAGTTATCGGCAATATCTCCTACTTCAGATCCGAGCAACTCTATGGCAGAATTAGTTGAAAATTTACAGAAGAACATAAATAAGCTAAAAATAACGCTTTCTGAAAAGGAAAAAGAAATTACTGATTTGAAAGTTAACCTCCTTTAAAAAAATTGAAAAACTTTTTCACGTAGAAACTCTGAACACTTTTTATTAAGTAAGTTTTATGAATAATAAGATATTAAATGAAGAATAGATGGCTATTGGTAAGAAAGAAATTGTATCATTTTTATTCATTGGACATCATGCAATTGATACGATAATTCGGTTTAAACAAAAAAGAAATCCATCCTTGGGTGGGACTGTGACTTTTGGCTCCCTTGCTCTTAAAACTTATACTAAATCAACAAAAATTAGCGTCATCTCTAATTTAGGACTTAAAAATTTTAATAAATCTTTACTAAAACATTTTAACGATAAAAATATTGATTTCAGTGGTGTAAAAACTTTCGAAACTGATAACACTAATTTTGAATTAAATTATTCAAATCATTCGAGGAGTTTAACTCTTAAATCCTGCAGTCCTAAACTAAAATTTGAAGATATTCCCGAAAAAATATTGTCAACTCCTCCTAGTATTCTGGTATTAGCACCTCTGTGTAACGAAATTTCTTTTGAATATGTTTCAAAAATAGTAAAAAAGTTCCCAAATACATATATCGGAATTGATTTGCAAGGATTTATAAGATATATTAATGACAACGGAGAAGTATCGTATATCAGAGATGAAAATATTGTCTCAAATATGATTAAGATAATTAATTTGATTGGAGATAGATTAATTCTTAAGGGATCTGAAGTTGAGATGAAATTATTATCAAATCATAAAGAACCTCTAAAAATAATGGATTATTTCAAAAAATTTGGGAACAGAGCAATCTTCATTATGACAATGGGAGAAGCAGGATCATTACTATTAAAAAACGGTGAAAATCTTTTAAAAATACCTGCTTATAAACCAAAGAGAGTTTTAGATGAAACCGGAGCTGGAGATGTCTATTTAACAATTTTTTTATATGAATTACTTAATTCTGAGATGACTTGGGAAGCTGTTGAAAAAAATGCTCACATAGCCTCGGCAGCAGCCTCTTTTTTAGTTGAAAAAAAGGGTCCAAAGGGATTTGAAACAAGAAAAAGTATTTTAAAAAGGGTAGCAGGAAAAAATTATTTTAATTAAATCATTTTAGGAAAAAAAGAATGCATATAAACAGTCATTTTGCGATAGGAATAATCATTGGTTCACTTCTTCACTCAACTTTCAACTTCACTTTATTGGAATTTCTGCTTATTGTTCTCTTATCATTTATTTGCGATTTTGATGTGTTTTTTGCTAAGTATGCTGTTGACCATAATCATCGAATGTTGATAACTCATTCAATTTTCCCAAGTTTACTATTCATAACATTTGGAATAATTTTTTTATGGCCCGCCGTAATTTTTAGCGGTTTAACTTATTCTATACACATTATTGTAGATACTTTCGATTGGGGTACCAATTTTTTCTATTTTCAAAAAAAACAAATTGGTTTAAAATTGCTAATATCTAAGGAGGAATTTGAAAACCTACCTAAATATTTAACAAAATTCAAAAAAGCAGAATCTTTTTTCGATTCAAAGTATTATAGTAGCAAGGTGAGTTTGGGAATCGAAGCAATTCTATTCATACTTATGTTGGTATTTACTATCTTGTTTGCCTTTCAATTTATTTTTATTATAACCCTTTATTTTGTAGGACTATTTTTCCATTTAACTCGGCACTATAAAATAAAACGATCTGAAAGCAAATAGGTACGATTTTAAAGATATTCGTTTAGGTTTTAATTAAATCAATCATTTATTTTTTTATAATTTTAAAACATTGAGTGCGTAAGAAAAGATGAAATTAGTTGTAATAGGTGGAAATCCCGCTGGTTTGAGTGCTGCGAGTGCAGTAAGAAGAGCACATCCCGATTGGACAATTGATGTTTACGAAAAAGGTCCTTACATTTCATATGGTTCATGTGGTCTTCCGTATTATATAAGTGGAATCGTTGAAGATCGAAACAAGTTAATTACTATTACCAAGGAAGCTTTTCTAGAAAAAAGAAATATTCCAGTTCACATTTTTCATGAGGTATTATCTGTAAATTTTGATGCAAAAATAGTTAACATTAAAGATAGTAAGACTAATGAAATCTTCGAGAAAGACTATGATCACTTGGTAATTGCGACTGGTGGTAAACCCAAAACGCGTCCGGAAATAGCTCTTGAACATAAACATATTTTTCATGTTCATACTATTGAGGATGCAGATAATGTAAAAAATTACTTAAGCGGAAGTGGACTAAAATCTGGAATTCTTCTTGGAGCTGGGTATATTAACCTGGAAATGGTCGAAGCCTATAAATCACAAGGTATTGATGATTTAACCATAATTGGACCCAGACTGATTTTCCGGACAAAAAGCCAAGACTATATTAAAAAAGAGCTTGAAAAAAATGGAATCAAAGTGATTCTCGGAAAATACGCTAAAAACTTAGAGGCTGTTTCAGACAATCGATTAAGGGTTAATTTTGAGGACGGAGATTCTTTAGAAGCAGATTTTATACAGATTTCTATAGGAGTAGTTCCGAATACGGATATATTTAAAAGTACTAAACTGAAAATGATGAGCGGTGCAATAATTGTTGATGAGTACATGAAAACTAATATTGAAAATGTATTTGCAGCTGGTGATTGCTCAACAGTTTACCATCAAATTTTAAAAAGAGATGTATATTTCCCTCTTGCCCCTGCTGCAAATAAACAAGGAAGAATTGCTGGAAATGTAATTGCAGGTAATACTGTTGATCCATTTCCGGGTGTAGTTGGAACATCTGTTTGGAAAGTATTTGATTTATATTGTGGAAAAACGGGGATTACAGAAATAGAAGCTAAAGAATTGGGATACGATCCGGGTTCAGTTTTCATTGAAAGCAATGAAATCGCTCATTATTATCCAAATAGAGGAAATCAATTCAAACTCAAAATGACAACATATTTATTATTTGATGTAAAAACTCATCAGCTGTTGGGAGCAGAGATCACTGCGCCCTCTCCGTTAGGTGGAAAGAAAATTGATGTTTTAGCAACAGCACTAGCAGCGAAAATGAGAATAGAAGATATTCAAAAGCTTGATCTTTCCTACGCACCTCCTTTTGCTCCAGTTTGGGATCCTATTCTTATAGCTGCGAATGTGGCACGAAAAAAATGCCTTTAAAGTTCATTAAATCAAACAAACAATTAATAAAATAAAATTATGGTGAAAAAGAATGGATAAATTTAAATTAACAATTTTTCAACGTGAAAGCGAAACATTAAAAGAAAATAATCGGAAGAGAGTTCAAACTATTCAAATACCTGATAGTACTCACTTATCTGAGATAGATTTTCAACTACCCCTTGCTTATGATGGTCCTAAAGGAGAAGATGGACTACGGAAGCATTATACTCCCGAACATTTTTTTATCGCCGCAGTATCTGGATGCTTTTTTACAACTTTTTCTGTGGTCTCAAGTAATTCAAATTTAAAATATAAAACGCTTAAAATTAGCGCAGAAGGTTACATTGATACTTCAACAGGTATTAAAATAATGGAAAAAATAGAAAATAACATAACATTGACAATTCCATCAACCGAGAAGAAGAAAAAGGCTTTAAAAGTTTTAGAGTTAACTGAAAAAGCGTGTCCTCTCGCTAATTCCGTGAAAACAAAGATAGAAAATACATATAATATTCTCGTTGAATAAACAATCTCTTTATATGTTTAAGCTAACTAGTTTAATCTTTTATTCCTTCTTCTGTTATTGAAAACACAGCTTCCGCTTCTGGTAAATGTGGGGCGTCGATCATTTTCGCTACCCTCTGTTCGCCCTTTCCTTTTCTTAGATATATTCTTACAGTAGCACCATGAGCGATAATATGACCACCCGTAGCCACTGTTGGATTGCCATAGAATACATCAGGTTTCGATGAAACTTGGTTAGTAAACATTACAGCGAGCTCCTCAAACACTTCAGTTAGTCGTAATAAATCGTGAATATGAACGTTCAGAGTTTGTTGTCTATTTGCTAAAGTGCCCCTTCCTACGTACTCGCTTCGAAAATGACCTATTATCGAATCCACGACAACGAGTTTAATATTTTTTTCTTTAATTATTTTTGTTGCTTCTTTTATTAATAATACTTGATGGTCGCTATTATAAGCCCGGCCAACAATAATATTTTTCAAAGTTTTGTTATAATCTAAATTTTTCGCATCTGCCATTTGAATTATTCTCTCAGGTCTAAAAGTTGCTTCCGTGTCGACGTAAAGAGCACTACCTTCTAGACCTCCTTCCTCATAAGGTAATTGAACATTAACGCAGAGTTGATGAGCAATTTGAGTCTTACCCGTTCTATATTCTCCATAAAACTCAGTAACAGAACCGGGTTCGATACCTCCAGCTAATATTTCGTCTAATGTAGAACTACTCGTTGTCAACCGGTTCAAATGTTTTCTTTTTTCCCAGATTATGTCAGCGCTTTTAAATCCCATTTTTTCAATGTCTTGAGCGGCTTTAATTATCTTCCGGGCTGTTTTTTCCCCTATCCCCGCTTCTTCCATCAATTTAGTAAGGGGATAAATAGCTAAAATCCTAATTGAACCGATACCAGCTTCTTGTAATTTTTTTACGGTAGTATCCCCTACCCCGGGAAGGTCCTTTAGATTGTAAACTATTTCGGTTTTAATTGTACCATTTTGTTCATCTTCTCTAAATTCTGCCTTTTTCTTAGCCATTGTCTTAGTACCACTTAGGTTTTATAACATTTTTATTGATTTCGATAATGTTTGATTCTATATATATAAAAATAATAACAAAAAAATAAAAATTATGGTATTAACACCTTTTAGGTGATTATCAAATTTTTTTTCTTTTACTTATTTAGTA
>SOKP01000204.1 GCA_004375715.1 Promethearchaeota archaeon
TATTTAGTGAAATACTTAAGGAACATAAAATAGACATAAAAATAAGAGTTCCCCTTGAAGAGGAATTTGGTTTACTTAGAATTGCTAATAAGAACGCAAAGGTGATAGTAGATCAAGAAATCCTAATGAAAGAAATTAAAAGAAAAGAAGACAACAAAATTGAAGAAGCTCTGGAAGAGGCTAAAGAGATATTAAATTTACCTAAAATACCAAGGATTATTGAAGGTTTTGATATTTCAAATATCGAAGGAACGGATGCAACCGGGTCTATGGTTTATTTTCTTGAAGGGCGCCCATATAATAAATATTATCGCCACTTCAAAATTCGCATAAAATCAACTCCAGACGATGTTGCAATGATGAAAGAAGTGATCAAGCGAAGATATACAATGTTAATTGAGAACAATTTATCATTGCCTGATTTAATCCTTGTTGATGGGGGAAAGGGGCAACTTAACGCGGGATATTCTGTTTTAAAAGAACTCGGAATTGAAGGCATTCCAATCATTGGATTAGCTAAAAAATTTGAAGAGATTTTTGTCCCTAACGAGAAGAATCCTATAATTTTACCTAGAAATTCAAATCTTCTTAAAATATTTCAAAGAGTTAGAGACGAAGCTCATAGGGTCGCTTTAAAATTGCACAAAAAGCAAAGGGAAAGGAGAATAACGGGTTCGGTTTTAGACGCCATTAAAGGGGTTGGTCCTATTACAAGAAATAAGCTATTAAGGCATTTTAAAAGCGTTGGAGGTATAAAAAAAGCATCTTATGAGGAATTAACCAAAGTTGTTGGAAAGAAGCTAGCTGAGACAATAGTAAATAATTTAAAAAAGAATAATGATAATAGTAATAAAAAAAGATAAAAGTTTTACATTTTATTTAAGGATTTATCCACTTTTGCTGGTTTGTATACCTCTTCAATTTTTTTATGAATGTCTCTCTTACTTTTAGATACAAGAGGATCTTTTTTAAATATTCTTCTGAAAAATATCTTGCTGTATGTACCCCAATTTTTGAATTTAAACTCTTTTTCATAAATTCGTTTGAGAGACCACCCTTTAAGACGTAATTCAATTGTTTTCTGTCTATAGCATTCATCTCTAGATAATTTTTCTATCTTCCATCCATTTATCTTATCACTGACCGTTCTTTCAGAAATTTTAATACCCTTCAATTTATTGTGTAAATCAACTATCTCTTTTGATGAGATAAATGGGTTATTTCTAACTATTTTCTGTAATTCATCTCTAGTGAATAAAAATTTACCATAGAATTTTGAATAAACTACTCGTTTTCTTGGAAGACTTCTGTCATAGTTATCACTTAGTGACATAAAAAATTTAGCTCCAATTCCTAAATAATAATAGCCCTGAAATTTACCTTCTTTATCATATTTAGGTTTAGGAGTTATATAAGATGAAAGATTAAATTTCTCAACAATATCTTGAAGAAATTTTTGACTTTTTGAAGTTATGACTGGAGTATTTGGCTTTCCATTAGCTCTACTACCATGTGTTCCATCACCATCGAAAAAACCGAGGACAAAAGCCATTTCAAGCTCCTTTTTAATCCCAATAGAAGCAAACAAGGGATTTGAGAAATTAGGAAAGCGAATTATATCTGATTTTTTACCTACAGGAAATCCTAGATTAATTAAGTGATTTCTAAAAATATTATTAATAATTTTGATAGACCAGACCAACGAATATTTACGGCTCTTTGAATTATAACGTCTGAAAAAATAAACTTTTCGTGGATTAAGCGCAAGATCTTCAATAAACCTTTTTATCAAGATTCCATCTTTTACTCCAATCTGTACTCTGAGAAATTTACGAGATAAATGACTTTCTGCAAACAGCCATCCTAGCCAATAAGCTTTTTGTTTTGAATCAATTTTTTTATAATAAGTAATATCCATGTTTGGATGATCATTATATGATGATTTTGATCTATTGTTTAGATTTATAGATTTATATCGATCGAAGAACAGTTTTAACCTTGAAAAATTTTTACCTAACTTGGATTTAATTGTCCTTTCATATGAACTTAACAAAATTCCATCAATTACATAATCAGGGTTGCCTTTTGAATGTAGAATTTTATCATTTATTACCCATTTATTTTTCATCTTAAGAAAATTCTTAGATAATGTTCTATAAGTAATTTTTTGTCCAGTTATTCTTCTGATCTCTTTCTTAAGATCTCGAAAAAATTCCGCAACGGAATAAAACGGAGTTTCTGTATCAATTTTTTCCGTTTTACCATGAGCTTTTACATCAAATGAATTATTAATATCTCTATAAGAAATATTCATTCTCTTTAAGAACTCTTTTAGCATTAATCTCTTTAATCCTAGATCATAATCCCAGCCCCATTTCACATAATTTCTTGTATGATTTTCAAAATCATTTCCTAATAAAGAATTCAAATCTTCTGTTGGAAGTTTGCTTAATATTGATATAAGTTGCTTCTTATCATCCTCATCAAGCTTAGCCTTTTTAATAATTTTAATTATTATTGATTTTTCGTTTAAGCTAAACATTGTAATTTTATACAAATTCTCCTTTAAAACCTCCTTCCAATTTTTCAAAGTTTGATCTTTAGAAATTTCTTCTGTAGTAGATTTTTCAAATTTAATATCAATATCTGGAACAACCTGTAGTTTTTGGGTTAAAACATAATTTAGTTGTTTTATAGGGGGAAACTGGGTAAAGAAATGGTTTAACATATGATTTTTTTGCGTTTCATCTAATTTTTGACGAGTTAAATAGTTTTTAATTGAGCGTAAGTTAGTGAAAAGTAAAATATTTGATGGATCGCTCTTTTGAAGGATTTTAATTAAAATCTCAAATTTCATTATTTCAGTTTGAGAGAGTTGTCTGAGCTTCATTTTGTTGTATAACTCTTTAAATGATTTTGTCAATTCATCTAACTCGTTATATTTTTCAATTATTTGGTTTAATTGATTTTTCATTTGTGGGTTAATAATTTCCTCGGATTCTTCCTTCATCCAGTTTTTCAGAAAAAATATCCACTCTTTTTCCTCTTTTTGTTCCACTTTTTGTTCCTCTGGCTGTTCTCTTTTTAAATTTTCCTCTGATTCATTATTCTGCTCTAACCACTCTGCAAATCCTTTAGTTTCCCTATTAGCATAAATTGGTCTTTTCCCAGTCTCTTTGCGATAGAGTTCTTTTGCTGTCTCGTAATCTTTCTTAAAGAGGAAGTTAGAATTAAATTCTTCTTTTTCTATTTCGAGAAGAATTTGTTGCTCTATTTTTCTATTCTGTTCAAGTATCTCTTCTAATTCCTGTTGAGGATCTATATTTTCTTCGATTTCTCTACATTTTTCTTCCCTATATGGTGAGTTAGCTTCTCGTTCTAATTCTTCTTCTTTTTTGTCAATATTTAAGGTCTCGGTTTCATTAGACTTTATTTCATTCTTTACTTCAAGTTCCTGCTTATTTTGACTTAGCTCTCCTTCTTCAATGAATTCTTCATGATCTTTTTTTTCCATGTATTCTTCTTTGGTGATTTCTAGTTCTTCATCATGAACAGTTAACTCGATTTCATCTTCATCTTCGGGAGCTTCAAATCGGTATTGTTTATAACCCTCAATTTTTTTACCATCCAATTCTAAGTTATGGATTTTTTCTTTGTTACCATTCAGTTGTGATTTTTCGTTCTTCTCTTCTATTTCTTCAAATTCATTGTTTTCTACACTCTCGTTAGGAAGAGTAGGTTGTAAAATCTCTTTAACTTCCATCTCCAGATTTTCGCCTTCATCTTCGTTTTTAGAAAACGCTTCCTCAGAATTATTCTCTTGAATTTTGACCTCTTCCTCTTGGTCTTGTTCTACCTCTTCTTCATTAGCCACGGATTCAGACTCAGGATGAGTTATTTCATCTAACCCAGCTTGTTGTTGTTCGAGCCGAATTCTTTCTCGTTCTGCTTCTAAGAATTTTTCTAACTCGGAAACCTCCTCTTTTGGGTTATCTGTGTCAGCTTGTTCTCCTTGTTTCACCTCATGTTCTTTTTCTACAAATAATCGCATGTACTCTTGTAGATACTCATAGATCTGGTTTTCACTAAGTAAAATGGTATTCATTGACTCAGCGTAACTATTTTCGTAAATCCCTCCAGAGTATTCTTCCTGTTCAAAATTATCTCCGTATTCGTAGGGATCATAAGTTGACTCATCATCACCTATCATCTCGGATTGATCAGATTCGTTTGAATTTTCACTACCTTCGTTTGGATCAAATTGTTCGGCTTCAATTTCTTCATCGGGACTGTTAGGGTTAAACTCTTCTTTCTCCTCACTGTTCTCAGATTCGTTTGGATCGAATTGTTCTGAACTCACTTCAGTGCTATATTCGTTGGGTTCGGCTTGATTAGGCTCTAATTCTTTTCCGTGTTCATTTTGCACTAATTTACCTTCATTTTCATTAAAATTAAGAGACGGATCAAAATCATTATCATCTACTTTGCTGAAATCAAGGGATGGATCAAAATCATTATCATCTATTTTGCTAAAATCAAGGGACGGATCGAAAGCATTATCGTCTATTTTGCTAAAATCAAGGGACGGATCAAAATCGTACTTTTTATCAGTATCGGAATCTTCAGGAAGATCATCGTCCAACTCATCTGAGTCACTAATTATCTCAGGGATGTCATCTTCTGTTTTCTCTTCATCTTCTTCTTTCTGTTCGTCTAAATATCCTACATCACCTTTAATTTCGCTTCCAAAATCCATTTTTTTACTACCTTTAATTAAAAATTATCTAATAAAATTATAAACTCGTTATATTTAAAAGGAAAAAATTCGTTTGGTGAAATCTTTCGGAATTTTCCTCGGTATCACCACTTAAATCACTTTCTTTATCTGTCTCGCTCTCAGACTCAGTTTCTGAATTGTTTTCTCTGCTATTACTGCTTCCCTCGCCGTATTCTCTAAAGAACCCTATCCTCCCAATTAGAAATTGAACTTAATTTTTCACACTTTTTTTTATTATTCATTTTTACTATAATTATATTTATATTTACTACACAAACACACATTACTTATAAAGAAAAATTCATGAATTGAATTCAATTCTTCAATGGTTCAATGTTTTTAAAATAAAAGACGCAAGCCTCTCTCGAAGATCTCGCTGATTTAGTTGGTAAAAAGTTAGCATATATTATTTTAAAAGAATTAAATAATTAAACTTTTAAAAAATCTTTAAATTTGTTTCCCAATTACTAGGTTTAGTAATTCTGTTGTTGTTTCACAGAAAATCCGGGCAAAAGAATCCACTCTTGACTCACAAATAACTCTAATTATAGGCTCTGTATTTGAGGGGTGAATTAGAACAAACCAATCTTTTTCTTTCTCTTCAACAATTTATGCACAGAGCTATGAGATAATTAATATCATTTAAATATATAAGGGAAAAAAAGGTAAAACCAAAAAAATTTGGTACAGTGTAAATATGCTCAGAATATAAATTAATAACAGTAATGGATACCGAAATTTCTTATTATAGACAGCAGAGAAATAACGACCAATTCGATAAGGTATAAGCCTTGGGAGAAAGAAGCCTGATTTTTCGTAGTATAATTGGAATTCTTTGGGATACTTTTTTTTTAATTTAATATCTCCAATATCAGAAAAAATAATCATGATGAATATAAATTGAACCCAAGAGACAAAATCACCCATCCTAAATCCTAAATACAAAAATAATGGAAAAGCCATAATAATAATAGATAGATTTTGAGGATGTCTCATGTGTTTATATATCTTATTTTGTACCAACTCAGAATTTTTTCTAATTCCAATTACTAACCATACCAAAGAAATAACGAAAAGAATAAGACCAGCTATAAAAATCATTACTTTTAAGAATAACCAGATATCTGAGGAAAAAAAAGGGATCTGCAAATGTGAATTCAGCCAACATGTTCTAAGATCTTGCCCAAAAATTGTTGGGTCTGCGAGATACCAAGAAAACCTATAAAAATTTTTAAGAAATAAGAAGAACCCTCCGATGAATAACATTGGAAAGAGAATTCCTGCGAGAACAGAACTATATATAACAAAAATAGTATAAATTTTTAAAACTCTTTCTAGAACATTGTTTATAAACTGTTTTATAGTCATGATATAAGCAAATCACAATTTATTAAGAAAAAAAAAAGAATAATTAATTATTTAATTACCTAATCTTACACCCGTACTTCCATAAATTTTAATATGAGTACCATAAACCCAATCAATATTTAAATCTCCAGAATAATCGTCATAATAATTATGTGTTGAAATGTAGCTTTGTGTAGCTTGATATACTGTATCGTCAGATTGGCATAAATCGTACCAAAAGTCTCCGGTAAACTCATCGCAATGAGCAAATGGAACACTCACTGTAGCACCTACAAAGGCTGCAGCCCCTTCATCTACAAAAGCTTTGGCCATATGAGGGGTTCCATCAGTACCAGAATAACCATAGCAAACCGTAGCATGAATAATCATATCGTAAGGATATACATCTACTTCAATATCAGATAATGGATTATAAGAATGATACCAAAGAGCTTCAATTTCGCTTGGTGTAATCCATTCTTCAACCATATGTCCAAAAAAAGGATAAAAATCCCAAACCCAATATTCTCGGATATACCATTTTGTATTTGACGCGGGATCGCTGTGTGCATATATCGCATAAGCTTTAATATCGCGAACATAACCATGTCCTCCTTCAATATAATCACGATTATAATATTGGAGGTCATTTTTTACTTGAGCTTCTGTGGGGGTTCTCCTATAAATACCATAATCTATTTCGGTATAAGGTTCCCAATAATCATCTGGTAAATCTTCGGCTAAATTTACTTGAGTAGTATCAGCACATTCATGAGCAATACCATATTGTGTAATTGATATTGAGCGAGAAGTTTCAATTTCTTCTTTTTCGTTGTTTTGATAAACGCTTATGCTAGAACTTTGAAAATCTTTTAATGATTGGATCATATTCTCAAGACTATTTGTTTGGGTATTTCCTACAACGTTTAAATGCACAACTTCAATTTGTTGATTCAAATAGGGGTCGAATGACTTATGTCCTTTAGAAATTAAACCATTATAACAATATTGAGAATCTC
>SOKP01000173.1 GCA_004375715.1 Promethearchaeota archaeon
ACTATCAAAAGTTTGTTCAGTTGCATTCTTATTCATTTCAATTTCTATTTTTAATCAACCCCGGGCATATAGAACATAGTCTTCAGTCATTTAAATGTATCTATTTCAAAATTTGTCCTTATTTTCACACGAACAGTTAGAAATTTGATGTATTTTCAATATATTACCCAAATAACACCTATATTAATAATATTAATTTTGATATGTATTATTAGCGTATTATATAGCTAATTACTCCATATTATGGTAATGATTAATGAATAACGAGGAATTTGATCTAAGCGAAATTGTAAAATCGAGAGATTCTGTTAGGTCTAGGTTTAATGAGATAGCGCGTCATAATGTTAAATCAAATAGTGTGTCAAATTTAGACGACGACACATATCTAGCTGATTTGCTAAAAGTTTTAAAAATTAAGTCTTTAGTTATTGGGGTCGGTGGAGCTGGCAATAACACCGTTTCAAGAATGCTCGATATTGACTCTGATTACTTCGACACGCTCGCCATTAATACCGACGCTCACGATTTATATTATTCAAATTCTAACCAGAAACTTTTAATCGGAAAAGAGATTTGCAACGGACTCGGGTCTGGTAACGATCCCAGTATAGGTATGGCGGCTGCTGAAGAAGATATAGATCGCCTCTCTCAAGTGTTAAACGCTGACATAGTTTTCCTTACTTTTGGCTTGGGTGGTGGTACCGGTACTGGAGCAGCTCCTATTATTGCTAGGGAAGCGAAAAAAAATAATGCCATGGTTGTATCTTTTTGTTCGGTTCCTTTTAAATCTGAAGGAGTGGAACGAAGTTTAAGAGCAAGAAAAGGTTTAGAGGAACTTATGAAATATTCTGATACATTAATTCCTATTCCAAACGATAATCTTCTCCGCTTTAACCAAAAGTTACCTATTCTAGCAGGTTTTAAGATTATGGATGAGGTTTTAATCAGGTGTATTACAGAAATAATCACTCTAATAAATAACTGTGGGTTGATTAATATTGATTACGCCGATGTTAGAAAAGTGTTAGAAAAAAAAGGAAATTACCCTTCTGGCCTAATAGGTATTACAGAATCTTTGGGAGAAGAAGTCGATCTAATAAAAAAGGCTAAACTAGCATTACACAATCCTCTTTTAGAACCTGACACAAAAAAAGTTGATAAATGCATAGTTTCTGTTTCTGGTGATCATCAATTATCATTATCTAAAATAGACAAGATCATTTCAACAATTTCCAACGAAATTCCGGAGACTGCGTCTCTTAAATTCGGAACTTCATTAAATCCAACTCTAGGATCGAAAATTAGGATTATGGCGTTAGGTCGAGGCCCAATCTCGCCATACGTTCAAGCGGCAATAGATGGGACTGAATTTCCACACTCTAAGACAAGTCAACTTTAACATCATTCTTAATCGTATCAATATTTAATATTTAATTTTCATCCTTCCATAACCTTTTTTTAAAAAAATCCTTATAATTCATAACAATTACATCAAGGTGAATCTATAATAGGAAATAAGATGCCTGAAGAAGAATTAAAAAAAGTAATCCGAGATTTTTTAGACAAAAGAAAGATACTCGTACTCTGTACTTGTTTGGATAATGCGCCCCGCGCAACACCTATGGATTTTTACATGGACAAGAGAGCAAATGATTTTAATATATATGTGGGACCTGCTCCTGGGAGAAAAGTAAAAAACATTGAAGAAAATCCAAATATTAGTATTGGAATCTATACTCCTATGGATACTGGTAAAATACAAGGTATGCAAATTACCGCATCTGGGAAAGAGAGATTAGTCTTTTTAAGAGAAGGGGACAAAGAATTTGATAAGGTTCAAAAAATCGTCCGAGGAAAAAGAAATCTCCTCTTAAAAATAATTCCAGAAAAAATTGAACTTCTCGATTATGATTTTATAAAAGATGGATATTCACGTCTTCAATACTTGGAATTCTAACCATTATTTTTAATAAGATAGATAATA
>SOKP01000168.1 GCA_004375715.1 Promethearchaeota archaeon
AACAAGTTTCTGAGAAGAATTGGACTTCAGCGAGCACGCAATATTTTGCGTGAATGTCTTGATGAGCAATTAAAGGAAGCTTTCGAACTAAATCTGATTTCACAAAAGGTGAATGTTCTAATTGATTTTACGGAGCACCCATATTATGGCAAACGGGAAGATAAGATGATCAAAGGTACAAATCGGCAGAAGGGAACAAAGAAAATGCGACATTATCTTGGATTTTCGCTTCTTTCTCGTGGAGTTCACCTTTACGCAGGATTAGAACACATAGCAATGGGTCAATCTAAGATTCCAATTATTATAAATTTTCTCGATCATTTACTAAAATTAGGATTTGAGTTGAAATATGTATTGATGGATCGCGAATTCTATAGAGCCGAACTCATTGCTGATATAGAAAGAAAAGGAGGACATGTTTTAATTCCTGCCAAGCAATATAAGAAAGTCAAACAGTTCATTACCGATTATCTCGATGGAAAGCATGGTCGGGTGCGGAAATACACCTTTTCAACCGCTCCCGCAGCAAAAAGACGATTTTGGAAAGATGTTTACCTAATAATAAAAGCGAAGAGGGGCTTTTCTCTTCAAGGCGTCAAAAGAGATTATAAAAGCGGAAAAATAACTTTAAAGGATGCTTACCATAGAATATTTACCATAATGACTACCGAGAAGCCTAAAGGAAAGACAAGCTCATGGGCGTCCCGCACTTCGTTATTTTATCGTCGAAGATGGTTAATTGAAACGGGATTTTCCGACTTAAATCGAATTAATCGCCGATGGAAGTCAAACTATGATAGTCTACGATATTTAGATATTATGGCAAGGATGCTTCTTTATAATTCGTGGAAGATGAATAAAAAGCAGATTCAAAATGTAATAAAGAAATGTGGAAGAAAAAAGGCTTGGACATTGAATCAAAACCAGGATTTATTAGCTAAAACCTTTCTTACTTTGGAGAAAAAATCACAGGGGGTGGTCGGGTAAATTACAAATAATGTCGGTGTGTCGACCATAAAAAATAAAAGAAAAAATAATAAATACTTAGATACTGAAATTAAAAATAAAAATTAAAAAAATTTAAATTATCTAAAAACATTAGTCCTAAAGCTTGTATTGCCAGAGGTTTAAATCTTTTCTGGTCTTCTTACCAAACTCCATAGACTTTTTAGTTAACATCTCAACTTCTTCTATAGTAAAAGTAGCGAATCCACTTTTTTGAATAGATGTTATCTTATCTTCGGTTACCGAAATTGAAATTTTTCCATCGCATACTAATTCTTCTGGTAAACTCGGATCTGAAAAAATAATATCTCCAATTTTTCCATACGTTGAAACTATAGGTAATTCGTTCACAAGTGTATCTCCAGTCAAATATTTTCCCGTCCATACAACTTCATCGTTCTCCCATTTTCCTTCAGGGATTTTGCTTGAAATTAACGCAGTTAAAGAACTAATACCACCCGCATCAATTAAATTTCCTGAATAATTAATGACATAAATATCTACGAATATAATATAGACTGCTTTCTTTTCCTTTATACACAGCTTTTTAGTCTGCACACAATCTGCGTGGCGAATCCCCCTATCAACAACGCGTGCTAATTCTATAGCCTGTTCGCTAGGAGGTCCTCTTTCAAACAAAGGAGATGCTAAAGGTAATAGTTCGGCCATAAATGTACAAACTCCTTCGTTAGGAAGATCTGGAAATGGTGCACCTACATCGTACTTCACTCCAGTGATCACCTTTGTTTTTCCTAAAGAAACTTCAGCAGATCCCTCCGCTGAAGCGATCATATTACTTTTAACATTCCAGTCTCTATATTGCCAAATATCTCTGCCATCTATTCTTTCTCCTTTTTTCAGATTAGAAAGAATGTAATTCTTTTCTATGGTCGATATTACTCGCTTTATATTCATCATTTTATTTCTCTCCTCCACTGTATTCTTCTTGAATTTCGATATATTTCTTTTTCAACGCATTCAACTGAATTTCATAGATTTTCGAGATTGCTTCCTTAGCAAGACCTAAACTCTCGTTAAATTCATCTAAGTCCATCTTACCATCGAATTGAAGTAATGACAGTTCTTCGTTAAACCAAGTCATTGCGCAAGGTAAATCTGCTTCACCGGCTTTATCTTCTATCCCTGATAGATCAGTTATTAATTCTCCATCAATTTTACCTATAGCAACTGCGGTTACTAAACTTCTCATAGGAATCCCTGCATCTGCTAGTGCTAACGCTGCAACAGTCACACAAGCACATCTTGTTCCACCATCTGCATCTAAAACGTTGATGAAAACCTCAAAGGATGTTCCAGGATAAAGTTCTAAAAATAGAACGGGTTTCAAGCAGTCAGTTATTACCATTGAAACTTCTTTTTCTCGGCGCCCAGGAGCAGGTCGTTTTCTTTCAAATACCGAAAAAGTTGCCATCCGATAAAAAACGCGTAAGATTCCTCTGTCAGGTTTTGCTAAATGGTGAGGATGTACTTCTCTAGGTCCATAAACGGCACAATAAATTTTGTTGTTACCCCATTCTAAGTAAGCTGAACCGTCAGCATTTTCTAAAACTCCTACTTCCATTTTAATAGGTCTCAACTCGTTCTTATCTCGACCGTCTAGCCTCTTACCATCTTCACGGAATAACTTCTCCGGATACTCATCTTTAATAATTAACGGCATTTAATTCATACCTCTTATCTTTTTTTCATTCTCAATATATTCAGACATTCGGTCTGTTAGCCCAACTGTATGAGCTTCTTTTTCTATTTTTCGTATCGCATCTATTAATAATCTTTCATGAGCCAAATTTTCGCCTTTTAACCAGATACGCCCATTTTGGGTCACAAATATATTACTTTTAGTTAGATCTTTTAACATTTTAATCATCGAACCACTACGGCCTATAACTCGGGGTATTTTTGGAGGGTCAATTGTGATTACTAACCCATCCCGACGTTTTCCTAAGTATTTTCCGACGGTTGTTAATTCCGGTTTATTTAACCTATCTGCCGAAAGTACTTTAACTATTAAAATATCTCCGATTTTATACTTTTCCGTAGAATTATCCTGACGATCAGGTGCTCCACCTCTATATCCTCTCGGTTTTCCTCTTGCTACAGTGTTTTTAGGCTTTAAAATACCTCTGTCTTTCGCGTTTATATCACAGATGTATTTAACAGGATTTTTATCAGTAACTAGTGCAATTACTTTGTCTCCTGGACGGGGTGTATAAAATCCTCTAAGGGGAATTACATTTATATAATTTCTCTTGACTTGTTTTAATCCAATATTTAGGGAAATAATCTTAGTTCTATCTTTATTAAAAATAGTTCCACGTCCTGGTAGAAAAGTTTTAGTATCCTCTGTTAAAGTTTCTCCAGGTACTACAAGGTCGCGGGAAATTTCCTCGTCATCAAACTCATCGACATCCTCAGAATTGTCTGTTGTAGGTTCTTCATTAGGTTCATTTTTCTCGTCTTCCATTTCTTAAACTCACTTCTTCTTATTAATTATGTTTTAACTTAACCAATGTTGTAAAAAAAAAATCTATCAAAAATTAGTCAACAATTATCCAGTTAAGATTTTATAATTTTTGTTTGAACTCTTCCATGAGTAAGTTTATTTAACTTATCTATTAATTCCATCTGCAACCCTGCTGGCAAACTAACAACTGATACCCACGAGCCATCCGATTGCCACTCTTCTTTCTTAATTTGTGCTAATTGAGCTACTATGTTATAACCTTTCGCTGTAAATACAGAGGGTATTTTAAGCGCGAGTTCTACCTGTTCCATCCGAATAGGTATTATTGCCCGTATTTGTTTGATAACATCATCTACCTGTTCTTCTGCGCTTCTCATCAAGTCAACTTTAACTTTAGCTTCTTCTATTGCTTTCTCGATTCTCTGATAAGGATGTGGCTTCTTATTTTGAGGATTTATTGCATTTTTGGTAATTATTGTTATAACTTGTTTTAATTTCTTCTCCCTTTCTTCATCTCTTTGAGAGCGTGTCCATTTAATCTCCCCATCTAGTAAAATATGGCCTGCTATTATTCTCCCATCCGAAGTGTTAAATACAGCCTCCATATCACCATCAGTAGCTTTTTTTCCTCGTCTTAAATCCTCAAATACAATAAAACTTTCAAAAATTAATTCAATTGATATCTTAGGGTTTTTTAGAAGTTCGTCAACTGAAAAACGAGATTTATCCTTTCCCTCTACAAGACGCTTATTGATTTCGTCTCGAATCATTTTTTTCGCTTCCCAAGCCTGATCTGGGTCTAGAAGCATTTCAAATGTTCGACCCTCTTTTGCAATGCGTCCGATTATAAAACCACCTAAATCTATCCGCGCTCTGCCAATCATTAAAACTTATCTCTGTTTGCTTTATGGAAATAATGTTTTTTGTCTTCTATTATTAGATAAACGTTAATTTGAGATAACCTTGAATCAGATATAATTATAAGAAGATTATATTTTAGCTAATAATTCTTCCTTTTCTTGATCATTTAATAGCTTAAATTTTAAATCGTCTTTCATAATGAAAGCTACATCACAAGTATCCTTATTTAAATTTTCACCCATTAATTCTTTCAAGGTCCTTAAAGGTAATAACTTTAGGTCCTCATCACTTATATCTTCTTTATAATTTTCTTCAAGGTATGCTCTTGCTTCGGTCGCTCCTGACCCAATCGCAAAAGCACGGTAGCCCCATGACGCACCAGATGGATCCGTCAAATAGAGCTCAGCCTTCTTTTCCTCACCCGAATTGATTCCCGCTATAAGGAGACTTACTCCAAAAGGCCTTACACCCGCATTTTGGGTAAACATTTGGAGGTACTCGCAAACATTTAATGTGCTGTCCTTTACAGAAATCTTTTCGTCGTAATTTAAAATATTAACCTGTGCTTGGACGCGAGCTCTATCAATTAAAACTCTTGCGTCAGCAGTAAGGCCAGCAATAGCCACACCAATATGGTCGTCAATTTTAAAAATTTTCTCGGAGCCAATAACCTCTTGAAGCTCGGAACTCTTTTTCTCAACGGCAAAAGCTACGGAATGATTGCTTCTACACACAATAGATGTTGTTCCTCTTCTTACAGCTTCTATGGCGTACTCAACCTGAAAAAGACGACCCTCAGGGGAAAACTGAGTTATAGCCATATCGTAGCCCCTTCCTGCTTGCTGGAACATGATATTTATCCTAATAGAATTTTTAACTAATTTTTATTACGTTTTTTTTTTACTATTTGAATAATCAAATAATCAATAAAATTTATAATTTGTCTAAATAAACTATAACCTTTATTGTAATTTGTATCTGAAAATCCAGATAAAAATAAAAATAAAAAAACACGAAAAAAATATGAAATCTCAATCCTTAGAACAATAATTTAATTTTTTTGAACGTTTATTCTTTAACTTTTTACGATTTATTGAGTGAAGTTCTCAATTCAAATTTATCTTTAATTCCTAAGTTAGTTAGTAACATTTGCACTTCACTAATATCTGGTTCTAAAACTGCTGGTAACCCTAAATCTTGTCGCCTACGTTCGATAGCTGGCTGAGAAGGTATAGCTTTCGCATTATCAAAAATTGTTTTGGCTTGTTCGATAATATAATCTGGACCTTTACCTAAAACAATACTCTGGTTCTTCAAGGAGGCGAATAAATCTGTAAGTTCGATACCTTGAGGACATACTTCATCACAAGTATGACAATCGGTACAACCCCAGATTCCTAAATCGTTCTCATTTAGAAGCAAATCTTTATACCCAAAAAGAGTGGCTAAGATATTCCTTCTTGGGTTATAGTTTCCCTTTGTAACAATGGAAACAGGACATTTAGACGTACAAGTTCCACATTGTAAACATGGATAAAGCGAAGGGTTTTGCTTTAATGATCGAAATGCCCACTTGCTATTTTTTTCTGAGACGCCATCCAAGCTTGTATCATCCCATAAGCTTTTACGATAAGCATAGGGGTCACTTGTTGCTCGAAACCTTCGAATCACCTTGTGATAAAACCATCCGATAAATGTAATGCCAAAAAAGAAGTAGTATACGCCTAGCATGTACAACGAACTTGCTGAAGTGAACGATATTATCGAGTGGTAAAAAATGAGAACCAATCCTACCATCATAATATTATGAAGGATTTTATTGGCTCCATATTTAAATTTCATAATATAAGCAGACAATCTCAGTTTTCCGATTGCTTTGTACTTCACCAGATTATTTGACATGAAGATTTTTGCCAGGACCATCAGAAGAACAAAAGAAGCCCATCCAAAATTTCCAGTACGTAATTGAATTGGATCAATGGGCCCTACTCCACGAATTAACGGATAATGGAGAGAGCCAAGTGTTATTGCAATAACCGCCGTCCACATGTGAAATTTATTTAACCAATCCAAGCTATAATTTGTTTCAATTATTTTTATCTTTGTCATGATGATAATGTTAAAACACATCCAAATAAAAGCGAAAATTCCAAATATACTACCAATTCTATGAATTAATTCATCGGATCCTAGATAAGGTATTGGTTCTTCAATTATATAGATTATTGAAGCAATTATAGGGAAAATTGCGTATATTACCAACATGTAAATCTTATTTGCTTTAGTTTCCATCTTTTCATATCCTTAAAGTTCTATTTTTAGTATCAATTTGAACATTCCAGAGAGTGTTTTTTGTATGTAGATTACACTTAATTTAAAATATTAAGTAATCTAATTTTCAATCTCTGAAACTTTATAAAATATTTATATTAGATATTGTAGAATGTTTTTTTTTAATAAAATTTAATTAAAATTTAAACTATTTTGATCAACAATTAATATTTCTTTAACTAGATCTGGTTTAATTTATAAAAAAAAAAGTTTTTCTAGCTTAACTCCAAGCAACTTTATTGATAAAAATCGACCATTCAAGCACAATAAGTCCCTTATCTTGCGTATGGGTTATGATGTAGTCTCCTTCTTTCGTAATAGATCCAACAATATTGCCTTTTCCTCCAACGATATTTTTTGCCGCTAGTTGTATTTCATCATTTTTTAAAATGGCATACCTATTACCCTGGAACATTAACGCAGTTTCATTTTCTTTCCACGCTTTTAAGATGACTTTCGCTTCTTCACTTGATAATTGAAAGTCCTCAGATTTAAAAAGGATTTCACCTTCGGGACTCAACACAAAAATCTCTTCCATACCATCATACTCCCTTAATTCTTCTACTAAATATTTAAACCGTTGTAGTTCCATATCTCCACCATAATTCTCTAATATTGTATTTAATGGATCATAAAACCACACTAATATAAATTTTGTTAGAACGAATGAAAGTCTTGAAATGATGTGAGAAAAAGGGAAATTTTAGATTTAAGCAATTCTTTTTAATATTATCTTATATCACTAATTTTTGAGAATTTTTATGGTAAAAACACTGGTTCTTTACGATCAAATATATAATATCCCAAAAAAAGGCAATATCAAAGATATATCGATTAGGTACCTTAAATACTTAAAAGAAGTAAGCCAGAGCTTTCCGGGCACTAAAATACGTATTAAGAAATTAAGAAAGTTTGATAATAGGTTTGAAATTCTCATTTCAGGAGCTGAGGAAGTATTCATTTTAAATCTACTAAAGAAAAAGATTGGGGCTATACATGAATTTGAAGATGTTAAGACAAACGTCGTCTTTAAAGGAGTCTTATTGGATGTAGGAAAAGTAGGTTTTGGAATTTTTGCAGACTGTGCTGTTGTAAACCCTAAAGTAGATGTATTATTAAGCCTTCATGACCTGAGAACTCAACTGTGTAATGGAAAAATTGTTTCATTGACAGATATTATAAAAACTTATGATTTTATTAATAAATTCCCTGTTTATGTTAAAATTGTTGCAATAGATAAAGAAAAGCAACAAATTCAAGGTATTTTGGATCAAAAAACGTTAGATATTTACGAAAAACTAATTTCAGAGAATCTCGAGGCGGTGTTTGTAAGTGGTGAAACTAAAGGTCAATTCAAAAAAGCACTTGTGAAAACCGGACATTATAGAGATATTGTGTCAATAGAACGATTCGGATTTTTAGAAAACATTGTAATATTAAGAGAATCTACTACAGCTCCAGGAATTATAGCAGATATAGGAAAATATCTTAAAAACTGCAAACTAAACGCAATTCGGCCCGAAAGAATTAAGAAATTATATAAATCGAAATTATAAATAATGGGCCCAGGGAGGTTTTCGTATAAGCGATAAATTCGCTTTAAAATCGAACTCCCGACCTTCTCGGTGTATTCTCGAATAAGTATGAATCATACCATATTAGCGAGACGTATATTATTCAATTTTTAAAAATTGAATCATAACCACTAGACCATGGGCCCTTTTTTTGGGCTATTTAAAATAATTACTTTACATTTTATTAATTTTTTCAATTAGTTTAATGCCTTTAAGACTTTATTAGCATATGAATTAAGTGAACTTTCATTGCTATATTTTAGAACTTCTTCCATATAATTACCATTATTTTCGATTTTTCTTTTAATTTCCCTCCATTTATATTCCCACTTTTTAGGTTTAATCATATACAAGAATTTACAAATTTCATGCTTTGAGGCAATAAAAACTTTATAAGAAGTTGAAACATTACCAGAAGAAGGGTTTTTCCAAGCTCTTTTAACGATTTTTGGACTAGTTTTTATAGTCAATTTTTCACACATCTCTTTAAAATTCTGTGCCAACGGCAAAGATGCACTGGTGAAATCTATCAGTAATGCTTTTTTCGTTTTTAAAACACTTATTGAGCCATCCGTATCAAGCAACCCTCTTAAACCCCTAATTATAAACTTAGAATTTTCTAGTATCCATTTTGGGACACTTACTTGATGTTTTACTTTATTACCTGCTACTAATCCGTTTGAAATTAACTCATAAAAAGCACTCTTATTATTTATATAGAGGTACATATTTTTTTCTAAACCATGTGCTCCTTTTTTTTCTTTTTCCCAGTATTCTTTAGGTGCGAGGTCAAAAATGCTCTTCATTAATTTCTTAACATATTCAATATATCTTTTTTCTTCTTCTCCATTGAATGAAATTTGTATTCGGTAAAGTCTCTCATAAAGATTACCATCTCCTAACATAATCGCTAAAAATTCTGCTAATTGTTCATTTTGATGTAATTCTTTTATAATTTTGTAAGCTTCCAAAATCTTATATTTTATTTCTCTTCCAACCAAGCTTCTTAATTTAATAAAACCTTTGACACTTAAGGAGTCTGTATAGCCATATAAAAAATTCTTTATATTAAAGCCAATTTTCTTATTAATTTTTTGTAAAGAGAGATTTTGGTTTCGTTTTAATTCATCTAATATTAGTTTTAATTCTTCCTTATCAAGAGATATTCGACAATTTTCTTTCAAATCATGTAAATTCTCGATTTTTTCAGAAAGGTATTGTCCTTTATAATCCGATGAAATATTTGATCTTTCCTCCTTTAAAGGAGAGAGATTATAGTGATATAAACTATAATCTTGTATTTCATGATTGTATTTTTCAAATTTTGAAGAGAAAACCTCTTTATCTATTTTTATATTTGTATTTGATTCTAAATATAAAATTTTAATCCAGTCTCCTTCAAATGATCTCTCATTACTTGTAAAGAGTCCATTATATTTTTTACTAAGCTTGAGATATTTATTTTTTATTTTTTTTAAAAAGGATGTAAATTCCTTTAATTCTTTCTTTGAATTAGAATGGAAATGTTTTTTGTTTTTATGATATTTAAGTTGATATTGTTCCTCTAAATCTTTTGTATGAGACACAAATTTAGGAAAAGAACTTAAAGATGGTTTGACGATAACATTTAATTTAAATATTAACATTTCAACGATTATGATTAATCTAATTAAATATATCTTGTATTTAATTCCAGATATTGTTAGGTAGGAATTAAATGTTGAGTGGCCTTCAATTTTTTCTGAACTAGTATCTAAATCATGATTTAAGCTTTTGATGAGAGAAAAAGAGTCGAATTTCTCTAAAATCCTTGATTGTAAAATATCATTGTATTTATTGTTTAAATTTATTCTTTTAATGAGTTTTTGCATTCTTTTAGTATTTCTAACGAAATACTTCAATAACTTTATAACCTGAATATATTTTAAATTAGTTCTTTCTAATTTTTGTTTATAGAAAAGATAATAGAGTTGATTGAATGGAATATATTCAGTAAGTTTAACAAATTTTTTATTGGAGTATAGTGAAAACATATTCATTAAAACCTGTTTATTATATGTTAAAACATAAGTATTTAAAGAAAAAAGCAATTCATTCTCGATTTTAAAGTTTTAACTTTTTAAATAATAAACGCAAATGGAGGGATTCGAACCCTCGAGTCCGTTGGACACTGGATTAGCAATCCAGCGCTTTTAGCACGCTTAAGCGTTCTACCAAGCTAAGCGACATTTGCTTAATGTTGTTATAATCTTCAAGTGGTATATTTTGTATATAAAAATTTAAAATTTTAATACTTTTTCATTGGAATGAGCAGTTTAAATTAAAAATAAACAAATGGTTAAAAAAATAAACTAGAAATTGTATTTTTAAACCTGTTCTTCTTCTCTGTACTTATTTTTTTTATGAAGCAAGTAGTAATCTCTTAGCTTAAAATCAATGTAATACCAGAAAACTCCACACGGAATACATATCACCCAGTTGATGATTAAGTACAAATAAATAGTTAAATCGTATGACATGTTAATCCCTAAGATACTTGCTCCATAATGATCTCCATATACAGAATAAACAACCGAAAAATATAATATTTGTGTTAGAAGGATGTGATAAGTAGATTTTCCTATTGTAGAGATAGCTTTAGTAAACCAATTGTTCCATCTCTTTGGTATTAGTTTGATTCCCAATAAAACTAAAAACGCCGAATAAGGAAATATAAACAAATGATAATCTCCAGCCATAAAAGAGATTCGATAGTCATAAAACCCATAAGCAATAAGATAGATAAGACTTAAAGGAGCGAGAATCCAGATAAGAATATTCTGTTTTGCAAATATATTTGGGTTTCTAGAAAGCCACAAACCAAGGCCAATAGCTGACAACATAGAAAACGGAATAATAGCTATAGTAACACGATTGAATAACCACGCATTATAATTAGACAAACTTGTGAATGGATCTTGATAAAATCCGAAATAGAGATACAAATATGTAGCAAGTTCGATTAAGTAACACAGCATTAGTGCTAATATTCTCCATTTTCCTGAAAAAAACTTATATAGAAGAGGCACTATAAGGATACTTATAAAAATCACTGGAAGAAACCAATTTCCTGGACCCCAGAAAGGTAATATACCTAAAATTAGATGCTCCGGAGCGTAGTGACCTTCATATTGGCTGAACGCTTCAATTCCATTAAGCATAAATCCAATTAATGATGAAGCAATATAGAGTATAATAAAGGGGTAGATATAACGCCAAAATTTTTTCTTAAAATAATTCCATGAATATAATTTTTTTAAGGTAGTTTCTCCATTTCTCTGAAAAGAAAGACCCATATTAAAGCCCATAATCACAAGAAAAACAGGAATCGATATACGTTCCCAAAGTATGACTCCCATATCTGATTTAATAGCCCATGGAATTGTGTGGTCAAATATTACTAAAAAAATCATCATAGCCTTTATAAAATCAATTTGAAAAAAGCGTTTATCTTTAATCTCAAATTCATCTGGTTTAATTAAATTTTGATCTTCAGCATCCATTACGATACCCTTAAATTCCTTTTGAAATTAAAATTAAAACCGTAAGTTTTTATATTGTTCAGAGCACGTATCAATATAAGCTTTTCTCAATCCCAAAATTAAAAGAAAAAAATAAAAAAGAGTATCAAATAAACGAAACTCATAATCATTCTTGAATGATTTCAAAAACCATTTTCTCAATTATCGGTTTTTTTGTATACCGCTTATCGTAATACCACCCTACCATGTGCCCTTCTAACCCTTTTTCCGGAATATGAGGGATGATAATGATCATAACCCCGTTTGAAAGATATTTAAGTATCCTCTTATCAATTTGGTGCAGTTTATCGTTTCCCGATGGATGTGTGTGTGCTTGCCAGACTATATCTACGTTAAGTTCTTGTTTAAACTTACGCATGTTATAAATTTTTGATTTTTTATACCTCATCCAACTTCTTGGTTTTACGTGGGTTTTTGATTTTTTTAAATCTGGATTAACGATAAATTTATTAACAATTCCAAAGTTTTCCTTACGATCAGCAAAAATCCAATAGTGTTCGATATTTGGATGAACCTCTGCGGCTTTCTTAATAAGTTCTTTAAATAATCGATCTGGTATCAAATACCTAAAATTTTTTGCCCCACTCATTTTTACATCATCTCAATTATGTGTCAATGTAGCATAAAATTTATATTTTTTCTTTAGTATTCTCATAAAGGTTAGGAATTACGAGATTAAAATAAAAAGAATTTTATTTTATTAAAAATAAACTATTTTAATATCTATATCACAATATTACGAATAAAAAATTTACAGATATAGGTTGAAAATATCAAGCAGATAATTCTTAGAAATATAGTTCTATTATTATTCCGCCTAGAATCAAAATAATTGGAGCACCTGTAGCCTAGTGGTAAGACGCTGGCCTTGAGTAGATAACACGATCAAGTAAGCCAGTGCGCGTAAGCGCTCGGGGGTTCAAATCCCTCCAGGTGCGTTTTCATTGGCAAGTAATACAAAATGGGCTATTAGCGCAGTCAGGTAGCGCATCCGGCTCTTAACCGGCAGGTCGGGGGTTCGATTCCCTCATAGCCCGCTTATTCTTTAATAAAAAGCGCTACTATTTTATTATAAATATTGAAATATTACTTCAAAATCAGAGAAATCAAAAGGTTTTAGAATGTAACCGTCAGCATTGCTATCTTCGAGATTCTTTTCTACTTCTGATCCTGGTATAGCAGTTAGCAAATAAACTAAAATGTTTTGAAGCTCTTTACTTGCTTTAATTCGCTTACAGATTTCATAACCACTATAATCGGGTAGAATAATATCAAGCAATACCAACTTAGGTGGGTTATTCGCTAGCTCCTCCAATCCTTTTGTTCCACTAACTACACCCTTACAGGAAACACCTTTGCTTTCAAAATAACTTGTTAATAAACGAATAGTCGCTAAATCATCTTCGATTAGTAATATGTCGTATTGAGAAGCTTCTGTTTTTATATTGTCCAGAATGCTGATGATTTTGTTCTCTAAAAGTAAAGATTGATCAAATATATTTTGGATGGTGTTAAAAACATTTTCTTCCATCTCATCACGATAATTTTCAATTAATAGTTGAGAAAATCCTTTAATTGACGTTAACGGTTCCTTTAGAGCATGCGATATGTTTGTGAGAGTTTGATTGTCTATTTTATGCAAATCTTCACTGATTAGAGTGGATTCTTGCTTAATAAAATAATTAACACTCTCTCTTATAAGTTTAGAAATGGTGTTATATTTATCTTTATGAGTTTTTATAAACGCGCTCCACTCTTCTTTGGTTTTATCGGCTACGTACAAGGAAATACGTTCTTTTTCTCTATCGTATATTTTTTCTCCCTTAAGCCATTTCATAAAACCTTCTGTTATGTTTCCACGCCAATTAGCATACTTATCCGTTGTCTCTTCATACACCCTCATCAACTTTTTCGCTTTTTCGCTATTCAAGTCCAGATCATTTATTTCTTTATCAGTCAGTTTTGGACTTGAGTCATTTTCCTTGCCATTTGAATTACTATCGTTCTTTTTTTCGTTAGGAATTTTTTACACCTACGATTTTTTCATATGTTTTATTTCTGAGTAATTTTACGCTTAAAAATCTAAAATTAATATATTGCTTAGTATAAAAATTTTTATTTTTTGTAAACTAATTTTTTACTTAAAAGTAATTCTTCACAAAAAATAAATTTAATCTAATTAAATTATATCGTCTTTATTTAAAAGTTAACAAACTCAAAGAAAAATCACCATCTTTCTCTTGATGGGGATTATTTAGTTAACGTATACTCAGATTAATTCGCTTTTCCATTTAAAATCTCAAATATAACATTGAAATCAGAAAAGTTAAATGGTTTAAGTATGTACCCATCAGCTAGCGTCTCATTTAAACGCTTTTTTATTTCTGATGCGGATATCGCTGTTAGAAAGTAAACGGGTATTTTTTTGTAAGTACTATCGGTTTTTATTGTCTGACATATATCATACCCGCTTAAATCAGGCAATATAATGTCTAACAGTATAACTTTTGGGACCACTCTTCTTAATTCCTCAAAGCACTTTGCCCCACTTATAACTCCCTTACAGATGTAATGCTTACTTTCAAAATAGCTTGTTATTAACCGGATTGTTGCCAAATCATCTTCAATTAATAAAATGTCGTAGGGAGTACTTTCAGGTTCAATATTGTCTAGGAAATTCTTTATAATGTTTTCTAGTAAATTGCTCTGATCGAAAATATTTTTTATTGTTAACTCAACATGCTCACTTAATTGACCCTTGAATTCTTCGCTTTCAAGAAGTAACTGAGAATAACCTTTAATAGACGTTAGGGGTTCCTTTAAGGCATGAGATATGTTAGATAGGGTACTCGGGTTAAGTTTAGATAATTCACTCGAAACCCTACTGGAATCTCCCATAAATGACTTAACGCTCTGTCTTATTAACTCTGAAAAAGTAGGAAAGGATTCTTTGTTTTTATTTATAAATTTTTGCCAATTTCCTTTAATCTTATCGTCAACATATAAAGATATTCTTTCCTTGTCGCGAGTGTAGATTTTTTCGCCTTTTAACCACTTTTTAAAACCTTCAGTTATCGCTCCTCTCCAAATTGCGTATTTATCGTTCTCTTCTTTGTACCTTTTCATGTAATGCTTTATTTTTTCGTCGTTAAGATTAATATTTTCTATTTCTTTTTCGGTCATTTTAGGTTTATCATATGATTTATCCTTACTCAAACTCTTGTCATTCATCGTGGATGGATTTTCTTTCTTTTTTGATTTTTCCGATTCTTGCGATATCTGTTTTTCACCTAAAAAGAAAATGTTACTTTTAAAAAAATGTTAATAAAGTTCAAAAAATTAGTGTTAAAAGTTTTATTTAATATTATGTAAAAAGATAACTCGATAACTATTTACATATTTTAACTCGATAAAGAATAAAGTCGCAATTCTCTTTGCATGAAAAATGAGATATCTGAATTTTAAAGAAGCTAAATCAAAGACATGGTTTCACCCTCGGTTCAAGAGAAATCATTTTTTAATCCAAATATATACCCTAATGATATATCTATTATTAATTCAAAAAAAAATATTTATATTCAAATTATATAAATTCCTATAATTCACGGGAAATTAGGGTAAAAAAAAAAAAAGTACTACTAAAAACAAATTTTGTATTACAAAAGCACAATGTTTAAATATAAAATTATCATTGATTGAGATAACAAACAAAATTTATGTGTGTTCAAAAGTAATAATATTTGTCCTATTATTCCCTTGAAAAATGAGAATAGTAAAAAAAAGGAACGACAAAAAAAATAAATAAACTGTAATTGAAGTGGTATTTTAATATGGTTGTTGAATTAGATGTATCATCAAATTTATGCCCCGAATGCGGGGGAAGTACTCTTATCATACAAGAAAGAGGAGAAACTGTCTGTCAACAGTGTGGACTAGTAGTTAACGAGAGATGTTTGGATATTGGCCATAGTGGGATAAGAGCTTATTCGAAACACGAAAAAGATAGAAAGGAGCGAACAGGGTCTCCTATGTCTATCTTGATGCCAGATATAGGTTTAAGTACTGTTATCGATAGGACCAAAATCAAAAATCCTGATTTACGAAGAGCTGCTAAATGGAATACGCATCTGTCTTGGGAGAAGAGAAACATGTTAATGGCAATTACCGAACTGAAAAGAATAGGGGGAAATCTAAATTTTCCCGATAGAGTGAAAAAATCTGCCGTTAGACTGTATAAAGAAGTTTTTAGAAGACAACTTTTGCGAGGAAGATCGATAAACGGAATGGTTGCGGCATGTGCGTACTATGCGTGTAAAGACGAAAAAGTACCTATTACGCTTCAAGAAATACTATCAGAAGCTTCCATTAACGACAATATCGTAAAGAAGTGCTATAAGATTTTAGTTCGAGAGTTGAATTTAAAGATATCACATATTGATCCAGTAACTCTTATACCGCGTTATTGCGCTGATCTAAATTTAGGAATTGAAGTAGAAAAAGAAGCAATGAAAGTGCTTCGCAACTTTATTCTAAAAACCTCTATTTCTGGAAAAGATCCTAAAGGATTATGTGCGGGTGCGATATATCTTATAGCGAAGTTGAAGAATGTAAAAGTATCTCAAAAAGACATTTCACGTGTAATATCGGTCACGGAGGTCACCCTACGCTCAAGGTACAAAGAGCTTCTCGCCAATATTAGTATTAATTTTAATTCTGTGAATTAAAGCATTAATTTTTTTTTACTATACTTTTTTTAAAAAGAACTAACGCATTTTACTAAAATATCAATAAGTTTTAATAAGCTACATTTATTAAACATTCCAATCTAAAGAACGCGGGAACTTGTAAGGAGCATTATTATATAGTCGGCAACGCCCTCAATAGAATCGGATATTGCTTCTAAAATATCGAAAATATTACCAACAGTGAAAATTGTAAAGAAATTAACATCATACTCTGTTTTTTGAAGGTTTTCTCTTAGTTTAATATTTAATAGGTCTACATCATGTTCCAGTTGATTTATCTTTTGGGCATACTCTCTCACACTTTTCCTTTCGCCCACTAAATCAATAACAAGCTTATCAAGATTACTAACCGCTTCTACAGTCGTTTCAATTATTTCTAATATGATTTTTATAGTTTCTTGACTACTCTGCTCCCAAAATTTGGGGGGTATGGTAGTAATTCTACGAGCAACGCCCGTACTACAATTAGCGACATCATCTAATCTTTTTATAAGATGTGATAAATTTTGTCTGATGCTAGGATTTAATTCTCCTTTCGAAACATCTTTTAATATATCTCTTCTTAACTTGTCTGCTTCGTCTTCTAAAAGATCAACTTTGTTAAAGTTTTCGCGAGATTTTTCAAAATTCTCTTCCTTAAGCAATACTTTAAGCCCTACTTCTAATTCTCTTACACATTGTTGAACGATTTGGGCATGTTTGATTGTTTTTTCTAAAACGTTCAATGCCGTTTCTCTTTTCAGAAATTCTATTAACGAACCCATTTTTATCACATATTTTCTTTTCTTTATTAGTGCTATATTTTACTATTACAAAGTATTTTTTATAGTTTATTAGCCTAATCCAAATAAATGAAATCCAAAATAAATCAACCCTGCTAGAATCGCAGCAACTGGAAAAGTAAGAACCCAGTATATAGCCATTTTTCCTAAGCCTTTGTAGTCAACTTCTTTTCTTTGAGCCACACTCATTCCAAGTATGCAAAATACTATTACATGACTATGGGAAATAGGCAAGCTTAATAAGGTGGCAATCATAAGAATCAAGGCAGAGCTTATTTGAGTAATGAGACTTTCGCTAGGTCGAGAATCCATCATTTGAGATGCCAGATTTCTAACAACATACCGCGCTGCAATATATATCCCAAGACAAGAGAAGACACCACAAATAAATGCAAAGAATATATATTGTTCCAAGTTCAAAGTACCTCCATCCAATAATCCATAAAGGATACCTACCGCCTCACCAGAATTTGCTCCCACCCATATCTCAGCAAAAATTATTCCAATTAACAATAACCATTTAAAACGTTTCTCAGAACTCTCGATTTGATTTAGACCCTTTAATTTTGATAGATAAAATTTAGCAAGAATCTTAAAAAGCACATATGTTATGATCAATCCGAACAGTGGAGAAAGGAACCAGCTAAGAATGATATTATTTAATTTTACCCAATTAAACGCTGTTTCAGGATTAACATCTCCATGTGTTAATGCATATACAATTACAACTCCAAATATACTTCCTACTAATGAATGGGTGCTACTTAAGGGAATTCCTGCGAAACTGCCAATTACTAACCACAAGATACTACTTATTAATACCGCTAACAACATAAATTCTGTATAAGTTACCGCCTCACCTAATAAATCAGCACCAACGGTTTTTGCTACAAACGCAAAGCTAAAGGAGAACATCCCTACTCCAACTGCTATGCCACCAATCAATAAGGCTACTTTAAATTTAATAACTCCAGCTCCAACTAAAGTGGATAGAGTTTCATCGTTTGCGCCTATAGAAAATGCGAGGGCGATTGCCAAGACAATTAAAACTACTACTACAATTGAAATTATCTCAACTGCCATAACAATCAGTTTTTTTAATCAAAGATTAAATATTTTGTTGCTAAAAATTGAATATACTCCGAAAAACTTTTAATATGGTCAGCCAACATCATAATATCTTCTACTAGTTCTTTCAAGTAAAGGAAAGTTCTTGATAAATAATCCATGTCATAATTATACAAACGGTTCAGTAATTGCCACTCTTCTTTTCTCATTTTCCGTCTTTCATCTTTCACATCTTCACAAATATTTTGAGCTTTACTCAAATCCGAGCCAATAGCTTTTATCGCTTCAGTTAATCCATTAGAAATCGATTTTAATGATTTTAAAACGCTAATGAGTTGGGTTTTAAATTCATTATCAGGAAATACAACTTTGTAGAGAAGCATTTTATTGGCGATAAATTCTCCAATACCCTTGATATCATTAATTTTAGTGAACAGTTTTAACCTGTCTGCTTTTGAGAACATTAGTTTGGATTTGAAGATTTTAGCCTCAAAAGTTTTCTTGATTTGTACTTCGGTATTAGTCTCGATCACGTAATTTAAATTTTTCGTGAACTCATCAAATTTTTCCTCGACAAGAAATTCTATGCCTTCAATTAGCTTCAAATTTTGTTCATTTATATTGTCTACAAATAAGTGCGTTAATTCGTCGATATTTAACTTTTTTAATTCTTTCTCAGTTATCTCCTTCATAACGACCCCAACTTTTTAGGATTTTATATATGGAATAATAGTCTCACTCCTAAATTTAACTTTACTATATATTAACCATAATATATATATTATATGTTAGAAAACTTGTAGCCTTATTTTACATAAATGCTAATATTATTGCTAGATCCCTATAATGCGCAATGTTCAGAAATTCTACTTTTTTCGTTGTTATCATTGTGGAGAGTGGTATTATAGTAATAAAATATTAAAAACGAAAAAATGTTGGAAGTGTAATCGATCTTTTCAGTTTAAAAACTCATTTAAGGTTACAAGAACAGTAACTTTGACGGACGCGATTAAAATTATCAAGAAAATTAAAATGAAAGGAGAAAAAGAAACTCTTTTTAAATTTCTTAATTATGAAAAAAATTTGAATTAAAAAATCCTATAAAGAAAAAAATTATTTAAACCTCTATTCTTCATTCTCTTAAGACTCTTATTATTATTTATCAAGAAGTTTTATGCTTATATTGTGATTTGACGAGTTTTATGAAGACATATGATGAATTAAACCTATTTGACAATGCTTTTATAGCAGAATTATTACGAGAGGCGGGGAATAAAGTTGAATATTGGGATATTAGAGCAACAGTCAGTGAAGGGACGACTTTAGATTTCACAGATCAAAGGAGCACGGAGATTTCTTCTTATGAGATGACAAATTGTGGAATAAGAGCTTTTATAAATGGAGGATGGGGTTTTAGCGTTCTCAAGGATCTTAATAAGGATAGTATTAGATCTAGCTTCTTAAAATCAATAAAACTAGCGAAATTAACGAGATCCTTACTAAAAAATGAGTTTAAAATAATCGAAAGGGATCCTTTAGAGAAAAGCTTCAAAATTGATAGCAAACTACCCTTATCTGATGTAAATATCGAAGAAAAAATAAAATTAGTAAAAGATCATGAAAAAATTGCCACAAGTTCTTCTAAGTTAGTAACAAACACGCGAACAATTTATATGGATGGCGTTAGCAATTATATCTTTATCAATTCTTTTGGAAGTAAAATTAAACAAAAACTTTCGTATTTACGATTACTAAACATGGTATATTCCCGAAAAGCAGGAATAACCCAGAAATCTATTAATTCTGTTGGAGGTTTAGGTGGATTTGAGATAGTATCAACGGAAAAAGCAGAAAAATTAAGCGAAAAAACAGCTCAAGAATCGATTAAATTACTAGATGCGAAATCTCCTATAGGTGGACATTTTACTATTATTGCTGATCCTAAATTAGCCGGAACCTTAATTCACGAAGCTCTTGGACACGCTTGTGAGGCTGATTTGGTTTTAAGTAAAGAAAGTATTTTGAAAGAAAAAATAGGAAAAAAAATAGCTTTACCAGATATCAATGTAATCGACGATCCTTCAATGGGGCAAGGTAAAAAACTTGGACTTCCTTATGAGTTATTTGGGAGCTATTTTATAGATGACGAAGGAATTCCATCCCAAAAAACAACAATTATTGAAAATGGTATACTAAAAAACTACTTGCATAATTTAGAAACATCATCAAGAATGAATTTACCACCAAACGGTCACGGAAGAGCATCATCTAGTTCCGCTAAACCTCAAGTCCGAATGGGGTTCACTTACATTGAACCAAAAGATTGGAACATCGAAGAATTAATACAAGACACAAAAAATGGAATTCTTTGCGAAGATTTTTTGTACGGTTATACTAATCCAACTACTGGAAACTTTCAATTTAAGTGCAAATTTTCATATAAAATCGAAAATGGAGAGAAAAAAGAATTAATGAGGGATGTTGCGTTGTCGGGAATGATTCTTGAGGTGCTAAAAAAAGTTTCAGCGATAGGTGATCAAAAATCGTTTAGCTACAGCGATGGTGTGTGCGGAAAGGGAGGCCAAAGCATTAGAGTTTGCGATGGTGGGCCATATCTCAGAGTTGATGACATCACGGTGGGAGGATTGAATTAAATGTATGATGATATAGATGTATTTGAGCTTGCTAAATTTGCTATTAAAATTGCCGAAAAAAATTATTCTAATTATAAATGTGCTGAAATTTTTATCGGAAAAAGCCAATATCTTAATATCGAAGTAGAGGAAAATTCGGTAAAATACAGCGAAATTGGGAGAAATCATGGAATTTCAATCAGAATCTATCAAAAAAATGGGTCCATTGGGTTCGCATTTACGAACATAATGAAAAAAAATGTTGTAGAAAAAATGGTTAAAAATGCCATCAAAATGATGCGTGTTGGAACTCCCGATCCAAACTTTAAAAATTTACCTGAAAAATTAAAACCTTACGCAACGGTTGAAGGGTTATACGATAAAAGCATAAAAAACTTATCAATCGAAGATGCAATAGAATACGTTAAAGATTTAATTAAAGTTTGTGCTGAGGATGACCAAGCAATATCGCAATCTGGAGATTTTACAGCTAATAGCAATTTTTCTTACATTTTCAACTCGAACGGCATAGAGGTAAATGGAGAGGAGACTTATTTCAATACATCGTCAAATATGATAGTGAAAGATACGATTAATGGAGAAGTTTCAAATGGATATGAATCTCAAATGAAAAGAAAGCTAGTTGATATTAATGCGACAAAAACTGCAGAGGAAGCACTAAAAAATGCTAAGAGGAATCTGCATAGAAAAAAAATTAAAACAAAAAAAATGCAAGTGATACTTTCTCCTAAAGGGACAATAAATCTAATATTAAATCCAATCGCATCTGCAATTAATGCAGAAACATACCAATATAAACGAAGTTTTTTAGTTGGCAAAAGAGGAAAAAAGATAGGTTCAGATTTAATTAATATAGATGATAACGCTTTAATTAATGGTAGAATTGGCTCTAATATTTTTGATGGTGAAGGTTTTCCTTGTACAAATAAAAAAATTATCGAACATGGACAATTTCTGCAATCAGGATTGTTGCACAACAGTTATACCGCCGGAAAGGAGGGTGTCGAAAGCACAGGAAATGCCTCAAGAAGATCATTTAGCTCCGTCCCTTCAATAGGAATATCGAATTTAATTCTTCAACCTGGAACAACTCAAAAAGATGAACTAATACAAAATGTAAAAGAAGGTATTTTGTTAAACTCAACCGCAGATTCTCCAAATATTGCAACTGGTGATTTTTCAGGCTTGATTTCCCAAGGAAATTTGATAAGAAACGGTCAAATAAAGCATGCTTTAAATGAAACTATGTTCGGTATAAATCTATTAGACTTATTTGAAAGTATTACTTCTATATCAAAGGAATATAAGATTTACGGGCCTTACTCCGCACCCTATGTAAAAATTGAAAATGTTCAAATAATCGGGGCTCAGAGTTAGGAAGTAATATTTAATCTTATATAAACTACATCATAAAATCTTCTAACACCTACAGAAGGGAATTCCCACAGTTCTGCAATTATTGATTGGTTATTCCCCGGCTGCGAAAAAGAAATATTAAATGCACTTGAAATCCATTCTGCTCTATGTAGTAAAGTAATTGTCGACGAATTTACAAATGAGGTTGCGTTTAAAGAAGGTGATGGTCCTAGTACAGTTTCGTTATCTCCCTTCAAAATTTCTATATGGAATGAAAAATCCCGATTTAAATAATTTCCAACAGAAATATAAAAAGTAATATTTGCATCAACAGCAGCTTCTGTAGGGTAATTTTCTGCTTTTTTGTCAGAATTCAAAATACCAAGGTAGCAATAGCCCGCTTTAGGAGTTAAAACGGCGTAAATTATAAAACCAGATATAATGATAATACCAATAATTAAGAGAATTTTGAGGAGTTTATCAAATTCTTTATAATTTTTTTTTAATTTTCTAGTTTCCATCGTATTATCGGTTTTTGGCATTGTCTTTGAACCAGGCTATGGTTTTCATTAAACCCTCGTCTAAAAGAGTCGTGGGTTGCCAATTTAGAATCCTTTTCGCTTTTCTCAAGTCAGCACTTCTTCTGACGGGATCATCAATCGGTAAGGGTTTAAACACTATTTCTGATTTTGAGTTTGCTAATTCTTTAATTTTTTTTGCTATTTCTAAAATTGTGTATTCTTTATTGTTTCCTATATTAATGACTTCTCCGATGCCTTTACTTTCATGAACGAATTTTAAAATACCTTCAATTTCATCAACAACATACATAAAGGAGCGAGTTTGTGAACCGTCTCCAAAAATAGTTATCTCTTCGTCATTCAACGCCTGGTTTATAAAGTTAGGTATAACTCTACCAAATTCAGGACCGGATCGGATCCTGGGACCAGATGTATTAAAAATTCGAACTATTTTTGTTTTAATTCCGTGTTGGAGTTCGTAAGCTTTAACGAAAGCTTCTCCAGCTCTTTTAGATTCATCGTAGCAACTTCTGGGGCCTACGGGGTATGCGCTCTTATAGGAAAACCTAATTTAGATTTACGTGCCCGAAATAAGCCTCTGAAGTTGGAATTTCGCTATCAGGCGGATTGCCATAAACCTCAGAGGTGCTAGTATAGAAAAATAGAGCGTTGTGGGCTTTAGCAATACCTAATGCGTTCATCGTTCCAAGAGTGTTACTTTTTAGTATTGGAATTGGGTATTTGCTAAACTCAAATGGAGATGCTCTGCTCGCCATATGCATAACTATGTCAATTCTCTTAATATCCCCAATACAAATTCCATTTGGATGATGAGTAAATCCAAAAAACACCGGTTTTGAGATGTCGTGATTTATAAACCGAAAATTCTCTCTTCCCATTAAGTGAGATATATTATCAAATCTTCCTGATGATAAATTGTCCAAACAAATGCAGTTAGCTTTTTGCCGAACTAAAACATCACAAACCCATGATCCTAAAAAACCGGCACCACCCGTAACTAAAACCGTTTTCTCCTTAAAAGAGATATTTTCATTTTCAAGGTGATTGATTATTTCTTTAATATCTTCTTTTATTTGATATACCATATCAATTTCTCTTGTTTTTATCTTTATAAAATTTATTCAATATTAATAAATTTATTAATCTATTAAAGTAACCCCCAAGTTTTCAAAATTCGTCGCTTTTTAAGAACTTAATTTTATACCTGTTTTATCTTCAAATTTATTAATAATATAGGATTGAACCTTATTTGAGTGTTCTAAAGAATTATCTACAAAATATGGAAATTCAATTAGGATTATATTATTGATTTTACAAATCTCTTTTTTTAACTGATCCCTTTTAATATATTCTAACCATTCCTTATAACCTTCTTGAGATTCTTCAAACCAATGGTTAGGAAATTCATAGTGTTGGATACCATTATATTCGAAAGCAATTTTCACCATTTGATTATTTTTAAATATTTCAGCATATCCATCAAATCTCATTTTTCCCTTATAAAATTTAGATATATTACTATTAGCTTGAATATTATATCCATTTAACTTTATTTTTTTGCTATTTTTTAGCAAATCCAAGCTAATGTTCATTTTCGTATAAATAAGATTTAGATTTCGCATGTATGTTTCTGGAAATGGAGTTCTAAAAATATGTTGAAAATGCTGTCTTATAATATTTTCGAATTTACCTTGCATACTTGAACAGATAGGACACCATTGTCCCCTTCTAATATTTGCTGGATTGTTCTTAAAGGGAGCGTGCTTTTTTTCACAACTCCACCAAAAAGACACGGTACTTGCTTTTTTACTTGATGTTAATTTGTCATAAGTTTTTTTCGTTAGCTCTTTATCACTATTATTTGAATCTAATATCTTGCCTTCTATTCCTGTTTCTTCATAACCTCGCATCTTCGCTAACTTTAATAATTCTGAATGTGTGTATAAACCCATCTTACAAATTGGACACCAGCTTTTATCATATGAGATATGGTTGGGAGTTGTCTTCCAAGCGGGATGATCTTTGATACAACAATCCCACCAAAAAGAGGTTTTACTAGGTGTATTATTATTGGTTAATTTATCATATGTTTCTTCCGTTAACTTTTCATCACTATTTTTTGAATCTAATATCTTGCCTTCTATTCCTGTTTCCTCTTGTCCTCTTATTTTTG
>SOKP01000072.1 GCA_004375715.1 Promethearchaeota archaeon
AGTAAAATTATTTTTTCTTATATCTTTCATCAACTTTAGAGAATTCTTCAAGCGCTTTCGATTTTAACCTGTATTCTTCTTCTTTACTAAAATCGACGAGTTTTTTAGACAAATCGCTAGCTTTCTTGTAAGATATGTACGCTGAATGAAAATCTTCTCCCTTTAGGAAATTTCTCGCCTCACGCACTAATTTATCTCTTGCTTTTGCCATACTTGGGACATCTCCTGAAAAATTAGCCTTCTCTCTTAGCGATTCTGCAATATCTATAATATATAATTCTTTAGCTATTTCAGCAGCCTTCTTAAATAATTTTGATGCTTTCTCGTAATCTAATGTTTTCAAGGCGTTATTCGCATTATTAAAGTTTTCTGTGATTTTGCTGTGTTCTCCTTCTTCTACTTTTTTCAATAAATCTTGGGCTATTTTTCTTTCTTGTTTTCCCCCGCTTAACATCAATTTCGTGACTGCAATGACGCTAGCTTTCAAAGCTTCAGGTTTGAGGATATCAACTAATGACTCTAAATGCGCTAAGTAGATATCTTTCAATAACGGTTCAAATTGTTCAGGATTCATGGTTAAAATTTTTAATCCTAAAACTTCAACCGCCTCAGCTCCTTCTTTTAAAGCAGAACGAAACTTTTCTGGTTTGTCAGTTTCATTAAATAATAATCCAATGATGACTCCTGAAGCTTTTCGTGCTAATTTTCCTTTGAAATTATATATATATGAAAATAATCTATGATCTTTTAGTTTTAATAATGTAAATTCATTTTTTGAGTGATCTAAATTAAGTCTAAGAAACAAATCGTTTGTGATTTCAAATTCAGATTTCCCCTCCTTATTATAATAACCTAATATCTTGTAATCGGCATCTAAAGGAAGTAATACCACAAAACTACCCATCGGCATAATTTTTCAACTCTTTGAATTATTTAATAATAATATAAATCAAACGAAATCATAAAAATTAAAAAATTTACTGGTCTCTACTACTGATAATCCTATTAGTCTCTTCTCTTATGGACTGAATTATGTTTAATAATTGAGCATAGTAGAGGTTATTAGAAACGGCTTTAGAAGCTTGCTTTATCATATCAATAGCTTTCTTTTCCTCCTCAGTTATAAGTTCAATAGATTTTTTTTCGTACAGTTCTTTTATTTTCGCATTAAAATCGTCTGATATTTCTTGTAGGTTCTCACTTGACTTCATACGAAATTGTTTTAGGACTTCCACTATTAGTCTGATGTTTTCATTAACAGAAATCGTTTCCTCAGAAAATCGCTGCGACATATTTTGAATTGCAGTACTCATTTGGGTGATTTGAGCAATTGTTCCGTCAAGCGACGTTGTAATTTGATTAATTTTAGTAATCATGTTGTCCAATAATTTTTCGGCCATAACATTCTCAACTCTTAAAAATTTACTCTGTATTATTTTATATTTTTGTTTGGTTTCCTTCTTTCATTTTTTTTACTGAACTAATTGCTTCGGAAAGTAACAAATTAACGGTATCTTGGTTAAGTACTTCTCCGGATAATTTTTCAAACTCCTCCAGATTTGATATTAATGTTGCAAGCGAGTCTAATCCTAATCCTTCCTGAATCTTTATCAACTCTCGTTTTGTACCTTCTCCAATATCTCTTAAAACTTCAATATGCTTACCTTTAGTAGTTTCTATTTCACCAGAGAATTCCTTTAGTTTTTCGTTTAAATTGGAGATTTTCTGCTCAATGTTTTGGTTGAGCCCGTCTAAAGATGTTTTCAATCCTTGTATTGCTTGACCAAGTTGAGCTATTCTTGTGTAAATTGAATTTAATAAATCGGTTAGCATTTCTGCCATTATGCGCACCTATTTCGTTTTAACGAATTTTTTGAAAGTTCTCTTTTTATGATTTTAATTATTAATATAACAGATTACACCAATAAAAAAATTTTTATGTTTTTGTGCTTTTAGATTTTATAATTGAAGCAAAAG
>SOKP01000042.1 GCA_004375715.1 Promethearchaeota archaeon
CCGCCTGAAGCACCCTTCCTATTACCGCTGCTCCGATGTAAGGACTGTCTATATAGGTATCCCCGGTTACAATAATTACATCCAGTCTACCCCAGGATAATTTTTTCATCTCTTCTCTGGTAGTGGGCAAGAACATCTACGGTCTCCTTATTTTTTTAATTGTAAATATTTTTCAGTAAATTCCGGACATCATCTTCTATCTTTTCAATATCACTTTCCATAACATCCAGATGATAATATTGAAACACATCTAAATCTTTTAAACCCGTTCCGGTTAACATCATAACAACTGTTGCCCCCTTTTCAATCTTTCCTGCCTTAAATAATTTTTTAACCGCATAAAGACTTGTAGCAGAAGCTGGTTCAACAAAATAACCAACTTCTCCAAGTTTCCTTTGAGAAACAAGTATTTCTTCTTCTGACACACTTTCAGCAAGCCAATTATATTTTTTTGCTTTTTGAATAATTTCATCTCCCCCCATGGGATTACCGGTAGTAATAGCTTCGGCAATAGTACGAAAATTTGAAAATGGCACAACGTGCGCTTTCCCCTGTTTAATAGCAGTTACGATCGGGCTATTATTTTTAGCTTGGACAACTATCATCTTTGGCAATTTATTAGTTATTCCCGCTTGTTTCAGTTCTCGGTACCCCTTAAATAAACCTCTAATATGTCCACAAGCAGATGTGGGAACTGCAATGTAATCCGGAATCTTATTTTTCATTTGCTCAAACATTTCAAAAGCTGTTAATTTATACCCTTCGACTCTAACTGGTCCATTTCCCGAAACAATTCTTAATTTAAGTTTTTTGGCAAAACTTAATATATGCTTCTTCATCATTGAATAATCTTCAGCTTTAACTTTTACAATGGTTGCACCGTGAATGGATATTGCCATAATCTTTTCTTTTGGGATGAATTCCGGAACAAACACAATTACTTTAATACCGGCTTTCGCACCATAAGCAGCAATTGAATTTCCCATATTACCCGAGGAAATGGTAGCTGTTACCTTTTCTCCCATTTTTTTAGCCATAAAAATACAAGTTAAAGATCCCCTATCCTTAAAACTCCATGTGGGATTTTGGGTTTCGTTTTTGAGTAATAAATTACTAATTCCGGTGAACTCTCGTAATCTTTGATCAGCTTGAATTAAGGAAGTATTTCCTTCGCCTAAATGAAAATCTTCACTCATTTGCGTAAAAGGAAGAAAATCCGCAAATCTTTGCCGTATATATTCCCCCGATTTAATCTTTGCTTTTTCCAGGTTGGGAATAAATACTTCTAAGGATTCGCCATTATCAGCAAATTCTTCAATCCTCTCAAATGGGTATTCGATACCGGAAATTGTGGAGATTAGTTTTGGAGATGATTTCATAGTACTTTCAGAACCTCCCTTAATTGTTGATAAATACAATTTTTTGTTCCCTTTTCTTTTTTTCTTTTCTCGATTCTTATACATTTCAAGGATTTTTCAATAATTACCATATTGATTAAAAAATATCTTATCATACTCCAAATCTCCTTCTTGTCTTGGCATCTTAATTTCATCAGGGTATCCCACTCCAACCATTGCTAAGACACGCCTATTATCTGGAATTGATAATATATTTCTTATATATTCCTCAGAGTCAATGGTTTTAAAATATTTTCTTTTTCTAATTTGTATCCAACAAGCTCCTAAGCCAAGTGTTTCAGCTGCTAATAAAATAAAAGTAGTGGCTATAGAGGCATCTTCTATCCATACATCAGATTTAGTTGAATCAGCAGTGACTACAATTCCCAAAGGAGCATTAGCTAAAAATGCTGAACCATGTGGTTTTGATTGGGATAATTTTGCCAGTAATTCCTTATCGTTTACAAAGATAAATTCACAAGGATACCTGGCTTTTGATGATGGAGAAAGTAATGCTGCCTTCATAAGTTTTTCAATTTTATCTTTTTCTATTTCCTGTTTCTTATATTTTCTTATGCT
>SOKP01000207.1 GCA_004375715.1 Promethearchaeota archaeon
GTTATTGAAAACAACGGTATGCGATTAATGATTGACGTTGGAGAAACATTAAAAGCTCGTAAACTTATAAAAAAACTCAAAGATTTTGGGCTTTATCCTATTCATAAAATCGTATTAACTCATTCTCATTGGGATCATGCTCAAGGTATCTCAAAAATATATAATTTAATGAAAGATTTGGATGTAGAAATTTTAGCTTCAGAAAATGCGGTAGAAAATTTAAAACATCCGGAAAAAATGATTAAAGGGTTTGAGAGATTTGATGAGGTATATCCTTTCGAAGGAGAAATTACTCCATTAAAAGAAGGTGACATAATCGATATAAATGGGTTAGAACTAGAAGTTCTAAATTTTTTTGGACATACAATGGATTCTATTGGTTTATTTGATAAAACAAATAAAAACATATTCGCTGGATGTGCAGCAATAAATAGGTTAGATCCTGATGCCTTTTTTGTTCCTCTAATGCCACCTGATTTTCATGAACAAGAACTTCTTAAAACATTTAATAAATTACGAGATACGAGAAGCGAACTGAACTCAATCTCATTAGCACATTTTGGAGTATGGAAAGATAAACACTTTGAACAAATATTAGATGAAATGGAAGATCTATACTTTAAAGTTAAGGACTCCTTAACTGAATGGTATAATGAAAACCCATCAATTGACTTTATAACAAGCAAATATTGTAGAACCATAATCCCAAATTCAAAATTTTGGAATGAGACTTTTTTTGCAGTTATCATTGAAATGATGATAAATGGCTTAAAGCTAAGCGGATTTATAAAAGCAGAAACCGCTTAACATTAATCAAAAATAATTTTTTTTCTAAAGAAAATTTCTATCAAATAAGTTATTATTCTTTTGAGCAGTGTTTTCTGTCATAAGATTTATAATTATTAGATTAAGGTGATTTTCTTAGCATTGTTCTTGGGAAAGGAATTGCGTCTTTAATATTATCTAAACCGCATATCCATTGGACGACACGTTCCACTCCTAAACCGTAACCCGCGTGAGGAACGCTGCCATAACTTCTCAACGCAAAATACCAGCTATAATTCTCAGGGTCTTCACCATCAGCTTCCAATCTTCTTTTCATGTCTTCGACTAATAAACTTCTTTCCGAGCCCCCAATAATTTCACAATAGCCTTCTGGAGCTAGCATGTCGAAACACAAAGCTTCTTTAGGATTTTCCTTGCTTGGCGGTTTATAAAATCCCATAATTTCAGTAGGATAATGCGTAACGACTACAGGGACTTTAAAATGCTCAGCGATTTTTGCTTCTTCCAATGTTCTTAAGTCTTTACCCCATGGGACATTCATCTGGTATTTATCATTAAGGATTTCTAATGCTTCAGCATACTTGATCGTAGGGTATTCAGCTTTCGCGTAATGTTCGAGTAATTTAATGTCCCTCCCTAATATTTCAAGTTCTTTTTTGTTGTGCTTCAGAACTTCTTGGACAATAAATCTTATTTCATCTTTAGCAACTTCAGTAATATCATCGAGTGTCATCCACGCTCCTTCCATTTCTGCCATCCAAAATTCTGCCAAATGTCTTGAAGTTTTTGACTTCTCAGCTCGGAATGTTGGTCCCATATTATATATTTTTCCGAGCGAAAAGATGCCAGCCTCAGCGTACAACTGCCATGTCTGACTAAGATACATAATATCATCAAAATATTTAACTTCAAATAATGTAGCTCCGCCTTCAGATTGACTAGGTTGGAAAATGGGCGCATCAAATTCGTAGTAACCACGGCCTCTAAAAAAATCATGAATCGCTCCGACTACTGTGTGGCGTATTTTTAAAACCGCGTTTATTTTTCTTGATCTTATCCATAGATGTCTATTGTCATATAAAAGCTCAGGCGATTGGTGTTCAGTTATTGGAAAGGGCTCGGCAATTTGGATGATTTCCAACTCCGATACTGAAACTTCAAACCCAGTAGGAGCTCTGACATCCTCCTTTAACTCGCCAGAAACTTTAACTGAAGATTCAATCGTCAGTTTTTCAGCTTTTTCAAAAATTTCTGGATTTTTACTTTTAGGAATGACGCATTGAATAATATCCGATTCATCTCTCAACACGATGAAAACAAACTTGTTTGAGGCTCTTTGTCGGTATATCCATCCTCTTAAATTAACCTTACCAGTTCCTTTTTTTAAAGCTTCTTCAATTGTTATATATTCAGATTCTTTCATTTTCAACAATTAGAATAAATGATAATTAAAAAAAATGTCTTTTTTTAATGTTTGTTCATTTAGAATAGAGCATAAAATAATAAATTTTTGAAGTATTAGAACAAGAAAGGAATTCTTATAGGGTAAATACTGCCGCAACAACAACTGAAGCCCATTCATTTTCTTTTTTACATGTAGTATATTCAGTAATATGCTTAGTTTCAACGATTTTCCCTCCCATTTTAAAGACTTCGCGTTTCTCATCGTAGTCTGCTTCGGGATCAAAATCAATTCCAAGTATTGTAGCTAACATTTCAGCTGCCAATTCTTCTGTGTATTTTCCTACCTCTTCAGGTTTTGCGTCATACATATGATGTTCACTTAAATACCCATATTGATGTTTATCAGAGGGTTTTGCGATTCCAATAGAAGCCGAAATCATTTGGTTTAACTTATTCGAATCTGCTCTAGATAATACTGTAAAAACAATTTGCCCAGGGCGCAGCTGTTTAAACCCTTCTTCTCTATTTATTTCAATGCAGTGAGGAGGTAAAATGGAAGAAACATTCACCAAATTGAACTTTTCTATTCCAGCATTTCTTAAGGCTTGTTCAAATGCGAATAACTTAGACTTATGGTGGCCTATTCCTTTTACAAAAAAGACTTTTTTAGGGACGAGAGACATAATTTAAGATAAACACTATTTAATATTATTTTTCCAAGCTTTGTAGGTATTTAGAAAATATATTCATGTAAAGGCATTTTTCAGCTTCCATTTCTGGAGTTGACACGGGGTTTTCTGTAAATTCAATATTACTATTTCTGATAATTACGACAGGAGTTCTTTGATCTGCTTCACTCAATAAAAATTGCGCGGCGCTAGCTAAATCATCTGCTATAGCCCTCGTTGTGATTTCCATCGGACGATTGAATAAATCGGGATGTCCTATTAAATCTTCGATTGGTTCAAATCCTGCTGTTGCAATAGCAATTCCTATTGTACCCTTTCTTAAAGGTTGAACTCTTGAGTCAGCAATAATTAAACCAAGATCCTTTAGGTTGTATTTCTTTTTTAGGCTATCGCGATATTCCCACACTATTTTCTTTAAGTTGCTAGGTAGTAACACAACTTTGTTCGGTCCAGCATTAGATTGATCTATTCCAGCATTAGCGATTAAAAAATCATTGACTTTCGCCAATATAACATGTGTCATTCCACCTATAATCATTGACGACTCTCTCATTATTAGCTCTACATATCTTTCGTCCATATCGTAAAGTTCAGAGAGTTTTTTTGCATCTAGAGAAATTTTTTTTACATCGGATAAACTAACTACTCTTCCTTGGGAGGTTGCAACAACTTTTTCGGCTATGACGACAATATCGCCTTCTTTTAGTGATTTTCCTTGCTCATCTAATACTGATATAATTATATTGAGGAGTGGGTCTCCTTTTTTAATCAAGGGAAGTTTCAGCGCAAATAACTCCATTATAATAAAAAGAATTAAACTTATTTGATATACTTTTTTTAAAATATCGTTAACCATGAATGAAATATATGCAAAATTTTTCGATTTCTTAGAAATTGGCGATAATTACCCTACTATCGTTATGGGGGTGCTAAATTTAAGTCCAGAATCATTCTATAAAGGTTCTGTATACGATAATGCAAAAAAAATTGAATTTGCGACTAGGAATATGATTGATAATGGTGCAGCAATACTGGATTTGGGTGCTAGATCAACTGCTCCTTGGTCGGAGAAGATAACTATTGAGGAAGAAATTAACCGAATGGAATCAGCGATGAATATTGTATGTAAAATTATCCCAGATAATATCATTTTATCAATTGACACTCAATATAGAAGAGTAGCTCAGAGAGCATTAGAAATTTCAGCCAAATTTAAGAAAAAAATCATTGTTAACGATGTCAGTTGCTTAAAAATTGATCCTAGTCTAGGTGACTTTGTTGCAGAAAACGATCTACCCATTATTTTAATGGCTTCAAAGGAAGTTCCGGGAGATTTATTGACAACTGATACAATAATACATGAATTTAACAAAACAATTGAATTACTAAGACGCAGAGGTTACGATGGAAAAAAAATAATTCTTGATCCCGGAATTGGAAGATGGGTAGATAAAAAAACACCTGAATTTGATTTGAAAATAATTGGGAATTTGGATAAACTTCGTTCTCTTAATAAGCCAATATTAGTAGCGATTTCCAGAAAATCATTTATAGGTGCTATATTAAATATCTCAGAACCAGAAAAAAGATTAAATGGAACGCTCTCAGCGACAGCAATAGCAATTTATAAAGGAGCACACATAATTCGCACTCATGATGTAAATCAGCAATTGACGGAAATCATAAAAATTGCTGAAGAAATCAGAAAAAACGATTGAGTCCTCTCTAATTTTTGAAATAAAATAGGGGTTATTAGAATGCCGCTTAATTAAAATACCAAGAAATTTAGGTAGATCTTAGATATTCAAAAAAAAATCAAGAATCTATAGTTATAATGGCTTAAATTCTCTACTAATTATTGATTTCGAACTCTGTAAAAATGTGCTAACATTTATAATCGCGCATTACCTTATATTATATGTAAATTGTTAAAATATCGCCTTAGTTTCAACTTTATTTGATATATTTACCTTTACATCACTTATAATAAGATTAGATTTTTATGGCTAATAACGAACCTAATCAAGACTCATACGATGCAGATGATATTAAGGTTCTGAAAGGCCTGGAAGGTGTCAGAAAGCGTCCGGCGATGTATATTGGAGATCAGGGAAAAAAGGGTCTCCATCATCTTATTTTTGAAGTTCTTGATAATTCTGTTGACGAAGCTATTGGTGGCTATGCCAATGAAATCATAGTTACTCTTTATAAAGATAATTCTGTCCTAGTTCATGATAACGGACGAGGCATTCCTATTGATATTCATCCCGAATATAATCAACCTGCCCTTGAAGTAATTATGGAACATTTGCATTCTGGAGGAAAGTTTGATAATAAAAGTTATAAAATCTCCGGAGGCTTACATGGAGTTGGGCTTTCAGTAGTTAATGCGCTTACAGAATGGATGGATGTTGAAATTTGTAGGGATGGACAACTCTACAAACAAAGATTTTCTAAAGGAAAAAAAGTATCAGAACCAGAAATAACCAAAATAGAAAGCCAAAAATCGTATACAAAAATCTCCTTTTATCCAGACGACACTATATTTGAATTTGATAAAAACGAAGTAATATATAATCCTTCTACCGTATCCAGCAGGATGCGAGAGCTCGCGTTCCTTACACCTCAAGCTCGGTTTGAGCTTCATAATAAAATTAAAGATGAGAAAGAAGAGTTTTTTTACGAGGGTGGAATCAAAGAATTTATTTCCTATTTGAATAAAGATAAACAACCTCTCCATAATGATATAATATATATAAGTGAGTCGGCTAAAAATGAAGAAGGTTCAATTATTTACGTTGATTTAGCGATGCAGTATAATACTACATATCAATCTAATATTCTTACTTACGCTAATACAATTAATACCGTTGAGGGAGGAGTACATCTTACAGGATTTAAATCCGCACTTACAAGAACGTTTAATTCCTATGTTGAAAACTTTATGGATAAGAAGTATAAAGAACATGTCTTAAGCGGAGCTGATACTAGAGAAGGTTTATCCGCCGTTATTTCTGTTAAATTGCCAGATCCACAATTTGAAAGCCAAACAAAAATCAAGCTGGGTAACCCCGATGTTAGGCAAATCGTAAGTCAAATAGTTACTGATAAATTGACTCAATACTTAGAAGAACACCCCCAAATAGCTAAAAAGATAGTATTAAAAACGATTAATGCAAAATTGGCAAGAGAAGCTGCCCAAAAAGCGAGATTATTGATCCGCAGAAAATCTGTATTGGATAGCGCGAGAATGCCTGGCAAACTAGCTGATTGCTCGTCAAACGATCCAAAAGAATGTGAAATTTTCATAGTTGAAGGTAATTCAGCAGGAGGATCAGCAAAACAAGGAAGAGATAGAGCTTATCAGGCTATACTACCTCTCAGGGGTAAAATATTAAATGTAGAAAAAGCACGAATGGATAAAATCCTGCAAAATAATGAAATACTTTCAATTATTAAAGCATTAGGAGTGGGGATCCATGGACTTAATGAAGCAAATGGCACATCTAACGGTAATGGAGACGATGAGGATTCCGAAGAAACAGAACCGGAATTAGATTTAAGTAAATTGCGATATCATAAGGTGATCATCATGTGTGATTCTGACATCGACGGAAAACACATCGAAACTCTCCTGCTTACATTCTTTTTCAGATATATGCGAGCTCTAATAGATGGGGGGTTTCTCTATTTAGCTGCGCCACCGCTCTATAAAGTATCGTATAAGAGAGATACGTTTTATGTTTTATCAGATAAAGGAAAAGAAGAAAAACTTGAAGTATTAGAGAAAAAACATAACATAAAGAATATAGAATCAGTAAAGGTCCAAAGATATAAGGGTTTGGGTGAGATGAACCCCGAAGAATTATATGACACGACAATGAATCGGGAAACAAGACTTTTGAAAAAGGTTACTTACGATGATTATATTGAAAACGACCTTATTTTCACGAAGTTGATGGGTAAAGAGGTATTATCCCGTAAAAAGTTTATTTTTGCCAATTTTGATGAGGTTAATGTTTTAGACGTTTAATTTGTAATTTGTTCTTTTATTTTTTTATTTAAAATTTAGATTTAGGTTGTGAATATGACAGCAGAAAATATCAAAGAGATTTCTCTAAAAGATGAAATGAAGAGTAGCTATATAGATTATGCAATGT
>SOKP01000215.1 GCA_004375715.1 Promethearchaeota archaeon
GGTGCCAAGGTAATCCGATATCACTCCAGAATAAATCTTTTATAACATACCCTTTAATTTTTCCCTTTAACTGGTTAATCATGATGAGCATTGAATCAGTAAACTCATATTCATTCCTTATAGATAACTCTGTCAATTCTATAGCTTTGAATATTAACGGGTTAAAGATGAATATTCCGGCATTCGCTAAATTTCCGAGATTTAAATCTACTGAAGGTTTTTCAGTTATATTTTCAACATAGGCTTCTTTGTTCAAGGATATAATCCCATATTCTTTTGGATTGTTGACTTCAAATAATGAAATTAGTCCTTCGCAGCTACTTTTCTTGTAAATCTCTAGAACATCTCTAAATACTTGTGGATCTGTTAATAAATCACCGTACATTAGTAAGAAGTCATCTTTTCCTACGAAATCTTTAGCAAAACCAACAGCGTGAGCAGTCCCTAAGTGTTCTAATTGCGTAACATATTCGATTTTAACATTGAACTTAGATAGCCCATTACCAAAATAATTCTTAATAATTTCTTCTTTATATCCGACGATTATTAATATTTCTTGAACGCCTATATCCCTTAAGTTTAATATAGCATGTTCTAATAACGGTTTACCTCCAAGAGGTATCATTGGTTTTGGCCGAAGAGATGTGATGGGATTAAGCCGTGTACCCTTTCCTGCTGCTAAAATAACAGCCTTCATAAGAATAAGAAAGAAACATTTTATTTAGGAATTATTGATTATTGATCAAATTGAAGGATCATATCATCGAGATGAGTTTTTAAAAATCTATATGGTTTTAAATTACCCATGAACTCGTTCTTTAAAACTTGTTCCTGCGAAATACTATCCTCCAATCGTTTGAAAATTTCTTTAATTTTAACAAAATCCCCTGAAGCAATGAAATCTAAGGAGTAATCGTTAATGTTACTATAGAGAATTATTTTTTTGCATCCATTATCCCCTAAATCATCAAAATGAACTTCTTTAATGTTAGTTTTAGCTCTAATTTGAGTATTCATAGCTATCGTGGCTAAATTAGCTGAAATATTCGAGCTAAGCAATTCTATATTTTCGTTCGTGATTTCTCTGTGAAAGTTGTGTAGAAGCGTTTTATCGTATAATTGTGAAATAATCGGTAATCCTTGAGAAGAAATTCCGCAATACATTATTTTATTTTTGGTATCAGAACATTGTAACTCTATATCTTCATTTTCCAATGGTTCTCGATATTTATCCCATAAATAAGCAGTAATGAGCTTGATAACTTTAGAAAATTCAGAATTTTTCGAGACTTTTTGAATTATTTCTACTGTTTCATAGTTCAATGTAACTTTTTCGTAATATTCTGACATGAGCTTAGAAACTTCTTCAGAATTAGAAAGGAAATCACCTGTAATACAATAAAAAAGGTTTAAACTATTCTCAGTAACGATGTGTTTTATTATCATTCGTTCTTTCCCAGTCTCTCCTTCGAAATAGATGTCAGTTAAACGCCAGAGATTTTTAGGATTAAGACTACTTATTAATTTCTTTACGAATAATACTATTTCAAATGCTGGATACTTGTTTTCATTCGAAACGTATAATACTTCATCATCTAAGATTATAGAGAAACCAGTAATCATATTAAAGACTATAGTTAAATACTTAAAATATCCCTTTAAGAACTTAAATTTAAGTAAAATTTAATTCTTTTTGTTTGAATTAAGTTTAAATAGAAGAAATATGAGATATATTTTAATTTTAGGAATTTTATAGTTTTTCTGTACGTCAATAACAAGTAACTTTTAATAATTTCTAAAAATATAATAAAAATAATCGAGCCATTAGAGTATTGTATCGATATTTAATTTCTAATCTAGCAATTTTAACCAAAGTATATGAAAATTATTAATTTACTTGAAAAAAAGAAAATTCAGCAAGCAGCAAATTTACTTTTTAATTCAAAAGAAGCTATAGCGTTAACTGGTGCGGGAATCTCTACAGAATCAGGAATTCCGGATTTTAGGAGCGAAGGAGGTCTTTGGGAGAAGTACAAACCAGAAATTTATGGAAACATCAAATCTTTTCTTAAAAATCCGAAGAAATTCTGGGAAATGGCTCAAAAGATTGCTCCAAATATATTCAAGGCAAAACCAAATTTAGGGCATTACGCTCTTGCGGAACTCGAAAATTTGGGCATATTGAAAGCAGTAATCACTCAAAATATTGATGAACTTCATCAACAGGCTGGTTCTGTAATAGTTTACGAAGTCCACGGAAGTGTCAATAGGTTCAGCTGCTTAGGATGCAAAGCATCTTATACAAAAGAACAAATTTATCGAAAATTAAAAAGAGAAAAAAAAACAGGGCCGATCTGTGATTATTGCGCTGCTCCCCTCAAACCTTCCGTTGTTTTGTTCGGTGAAGGTCTACCCCGGTTCGAGATGCACCAATCTCAAGCTTTAGCTCAGAAAGCGGATGTAATGTTAATTGCAGGGTCCTCTCTTTCAGTTGCTCCCGTGTGTGATTTACCATTATATACTTTAAGAGAAAAGGGAAAGTTAATAATTGTAAATGATCAGCCAACAGACTTAGATGAGAAAGCAGAAGTAGTGATTAATCATAAAATTGGGAGAGTATTACCTTTAATTGTTGAAGAAATTAAGAATTTATTAAAAGAACTAGAGCGAGATTCTTGATCATACAAAGTTCTAACAAATTATGGTAATTTCTGTATGTTTGAAGAAAATCTAATTATTAAAGATTGGAGAAAAATTGATTTATCGTTTGGATTAATATATCCGAACATATATCAGCTGGGTATGTCTTCATATTCTATTAGATTGCTCTATTTTATGATTAATTCAAATCCAAATTATGTGTGTGAACGATTTTTCCTTCCAGAGAATATAAAATATCCCGCTTCTGACGATAGCTCCCCTATCAATCGCATTAGAAGCATTGAAACTAAGTTATTACCTACAGATTTTGATATTTTAGGATTTTCCGTTCATTATGAAAACGATTTCAAAAACATCCTCTGGATGTTGGAGAAAGCACAAATTCCTTTGGAATCTGAAAAACGATTAAACAATTTATCTCGAAAATCAGAACCTTATCCTCTAGTAATAGGCGGTGGTCCCGCTATAACGTCTAACCCCTTACCAATGAGCAAAGTATTTGATCTTTTTTTTATTGGAGATGCAGAACCAAACCTGAAATTCTTTTTCGACGAATTCTTAGATTTCAAATCTAGAAATTATCCCATTGAAGATTTTTTTAACAATGTTTCAAAAATTGAAGGTATCTATATCCCAAGTATAGATAATCCTACAAATCGCGCAGTATTGGAAAATTTGAATCAATCACCAACTCCAGCATACCAACTATTATCGAAAAGTGATAAAATCAAAAAAATTTTTGAAGAAAACTATTTTGTTGAAATAAATAGAGGGTGCCCTTTTCGCTGTAAGTTCTGTTTATCTTCTTTTCATAACTATCCTTTTAGAAATAAAAGTTTCGAGGAAATTATTACATCGATTAAAAATGGATTGAAATATTCAAATTTTGAAAAATTTAGCCTTATAGGCTCATGTGTCTCTTCACATCCCAGATTTTCTGAAATCTGTGAGTTTATTCTTAATTCTGGTAAAAAATTGAGTATACCTTCTATTAGAATCGAACATATTACACCCCAAATTATTCAAATCTTTGAGCGTAGCGGTGTAAAAACTATTACGATAGCTCCCGAGACAGGAAATGATTCGCTAAGATACGAATTAAACAAAAAAATTTCAAACGACTCAATTTTAAACGCAATAGAGATGATTCGCAAGTCCAAAATTAGAAATGTAAAATTTTATTTTCTAATAGGATTACCCGAAGAAACTGATGACGACATTATAGGAATAGTTACTCTCTTAAAGTCTATCGAAAAGCTAGGATTTACTGGAAATCAATTAAAAGTAAATATTAACCCATTCATTCCTAAACTAAACACTCCATATGAAAATAAATGTCATTATTATCTATCTGAAAATCTAAATATTCTATTACAGAGATTTAAATCATTAGAAGAAGAATTAAAAAGCCTCTCTTCAATTAAAATTAAATTCAAACACACAAAAAGAACAATCAATGCTGCGAGACTACAAACACTTATTTCCTTGGGTGATTCTTCTATTTCCGAATTGCTCTTACAGTATTACGCTAATGGGGCAACCATGGGGGCTTTACGAAGGGTTGAAAAGGAATTAGGATTTTCTATTGACGATTATTTCCGTAAAATACAGGGTGGTTATAAACCTTGGACAATATAAAAAAAAAATAAGTTTCTAAGCGATTTTATTAAAAACTTTTTTAGGAGAATTACAAACGGGACATGTATCTGGAGGGTCTCCTTCATGAGTATATCCACAAACAGCGCAGACATACATAGGTTTGTCATCTAAATCTTTCCCATTTTCTAGTAATTCTAATGCTTTTTTGAATAATTCATGGTGCACTTTTTCGACATCATTAGCGTAATTAAAAGAACGCTCAGCGCTTTCATTTCCATCGGTTTTTGCATATTCTATGAATTCCGGATACATTTTTGTAAACTCATAAAATTCCCCTTCAATTGCTTCTTTTAAATTTTCAGTGGTTGATTTGATACCTCCTAAGACCCGCAGGTGATTATGTGCGTGCACCGTTTCGGCGGCAGCAGCAGCATGGAATAAGCGTGCTACACCGGGGAAAACTTCTTGCTCAGCTTTTTTCGAAAAAGCCAAGTACTTCCGATTGGCTTGGGATTCACCAGCAAAAGCTGTTTTTAATCCCTCTTCTGATTTAGTCATGTTAAGTTTCACTTTAGGTTTTTACATTTTATTATTTATTAAGATATTTTAATTTGTATTTTATAAATAATAAAGAATCATTGTTTACAGTTTCTCCATTTCAAGTGCGAAGGTTTTAGATGTTATAGTATTAATTTAACACAAATATTAGTTATATTCCAATTAAGTTCTTGATTTTTCTTACTACTTTCTGTAAATAAAACTCCGCTATTCCAAATCTAATTTTACTTTCAAAAATAAGAATGACTATAAACAAATCGTTAACATTTTCAGAAAAAATTAACTCCTTGTTTTTAGAAGTATAAAATAATTTTAAAATAGAATTATTCGATATTTTCACCCTAAAATCCACTTCTTTTAAGAAGGGCTTCAATATATTGTCATTCATTGATGAGTAAATTACATTTCCTCTATGAGTTAGAAGAATAACACCTTTGATATCGTCGTTTGACTTAAAATCGATTAGAAAATTTATTACTTCTTTTTGTTTAACTATATCCAATTCGTTAGTAAAAGGCTCCTTGATAATATCCTCTATAAGATAGTTTAAATGCTCGTCGTAAACATATTCTAAATCCGTTCTAATGTTATTTTTTTTAACATAATTCAAAAATTGCGATTCAATTTTGGAAATTAACTCTTCAAGAAACTCTAAATTCTCAATTGTACTACAAAGAATACTGTAAAATAGCGTTTTTTTTTCAAACACGACGAGCTTTATATCTCCCCCCATCTCCACTGTTTTGATTTTATCTCCAATTAATTCCTTGGTGAACGACATTAGGGCGGTAAAGTAAGAAGAAATAAGCTGTTCTTGCTCTATAGGGTAAAGATTTGTAAGGTTTAATCCGTAAATGCATATACCTGATTTATTGAAAATAAATAAATTGTGAATTTTTAATTTTTCAGGCGTTTGTTTTATCCTCGATACTATTGCCGAGTGATCGGGAATTCCCATGATAGATTTTTAGATTAAAACTATAAAAAGCTCAAACTTTTGCATCTTCTCTAATTTAAATTAAAGATAAACCTATAGAAATGAGACTCGTATTAGTTTCTTTATACAATGAAACCCTACTAGTCATAGCTTCTAACACCCGTAAAACTTAATTTACATGGCAATATTGTATAACCGTTTTTAATTAATTTTTTTTTGATCTGATATTCGTAACCACATTCAGCTAAAATGGTAGCTGAACCACCTCCACCTGCACCATTACACTTAAACCCTATAGCACCGTTACTCTTAGCAATTTTTTCTGCTTTACTTACTATAGGATTTATCATTAGGGGGTGGAGAGATTTCTGAGCGTCCCAATTTCTATTGATAATCTCTCCAATGAAATCTATGTCAGAATTAATCGAAGCTTTCATTTCATACGCACACTGTCTCATGGTTTCAAAAGAATTGATTGTAGCCTCATCTCGATTTTTATAATTACTTATAACTGCTTTATGCATCTTACTCGAACTTCTTGATCCAAAATAAACTAAGATAAACTGATTTTCAAGTTCTAGAATACGATCCTCATCAATTTCTATTTTAGTTAGTTTTACTTTAGGATAATCAATTTCCATGAAATTTATTCCCCCAAATGCGGCGGCATACTGATCTTGAACTCCACTTTCTAATCCAAGTTCTTCAGTTTCGAGTTTATGTGCTAATGCAGCAATACTGCTTTGATCCATATTTAATCGTTTATAGGTGGCTAGGGCAGAAATTAAAGTAACCGCAACACTCGCACTAGTACCTGTCCCACATCCCGGTGGTGCATCTGCTCTCACAAAGATATCTAATCCATGTTCTATATTCATTCTTTTAATCGCTGCTTTTAACAAATCCAAAACACCATTGTATTCAATTTTCTTTAAATTAAGAATTTCAGCACTTTGTTTGAGGTTTTCAGCAAAAATTTTTATCGTTTTACTTCCATTTTCAACAAGTTTTACATAGCTATAGAGATCCACGCAGAAACTAAATACAGCTCCTTTTGGATAAAACCATGTATCTGTCCATCCTCCAATGTCGCAAATTCTTGTAGGTGCTCTTGTTTGAACAGAATTTTTGAAATTCATACTAAAATTTTAGAATAATTTTTCCTACTTTTTAATTCGTTGTTCATAGTTAAAACTGTTAATTTTTAAAATTAGAAAAATCCATCTAATCAAAATT
>SOKP01000143.1 GCA_004375715.1 Promethearchaeota archaeon
GATAAAACTTCTTGAAGTTTATCAATAATGTCTAACTTAGTTTCTTGAACAACATCTTCTTCTATAGATTCTTCAAATTTAACTCCAGATTTAATTTTATCTTGAATTCGAACGGAGGTTAGTTCTTTCCATTCCAGAGAATCATAAATTTTACACATAAACTGAAGATGTTCTTCACCTTTCGCTAAGCACTTCTGTTCTACTATATTAATTCTATAATCGCTTCGTTTTATTTTAAGTATGAAATTAGCAACACTTTCTAACATTCCCGTTAAACCGCACGCAAGACCTTCAGTATCCTTATTGCTTATTTTTTGAAAATTGAAAGTATCTTCAGCATCTACCCCATACCCTGCACAAAGTGGACAACTTTTTATCGTTACAAGATAATCGTTATATTTCGAGCCTTCTTTAGGAAGTTCCTCGTAAGTTAAGTCCCCCTCTTCTAATTCCTTTCCAAAAACAACAACCCATAAAAGTTCAAAATATTCAATTATTTTTCTTGGGCTCCCAGGCATCCATTTAAAAACAGCCGTGTGACGCTCACATGATTCAGTTGCAGCTTTTTTTCCGATCTCTCTAAGAATAATAACGCTATCCTCTTCATCTTTCGTAATCTCATTTATCTCCTTTAGTATTTCGCGATAGAGAAGAACATAAAAGAGGGAATTCGTGTTCCTTCCAAAAACTTTAGTGATCTTTTTTAATAACCATTGAACTGCTCCCATTTTTAAACACCTCCCTCTTTGTATTTAAAGCTTTGAATACAAGATTTGTGTCCAAATGTTCGAGATTCAAGAATATCAAGTGGTTCTAGTATTATTGGAGATGTTTCTTCATTAATACAAGAGACTATTTCGGATATCATTGCTGCAATAATTTCACATCCCGCAACATCTATATCGCTAAAATGGTATTTACATAAAGAGCAATCATTATCCTTAACCAAAACAATATTATTTACTTCATCTAGCTCTACTGAAACGGAGCTATTTAAGATTTTTTTATAGATTGTAGTTATTACATCATTTAAATTAGCTTTATTAACATGATCAATTGGTTTCCAATATTTTACATAAGTTCGGGCAATATTCCGTCCCATTCTCCTTAAATTTTCTCTTGTTTCTGACACATCGTTTATTTTCATAAACCGTTGTAGGTGATAAACCATATTACGCATTTGATTCATTGTAGCATCTGACTGGATCAAATCATCTCTTGTTAAATTCATTCTTCTCACTCTATAGGGAAATGTAGTTGAATAATAAATGAAAAATAAACATCAATATTAATATTTTCAATTCGAATCATATATGATTAGTATGTTTTTCAAGGTAAGATTATAATCTCGAAAATCATTTATAGATATGATAATTTAAATTTCAAAAAAAAATCGAGGTAGTAAATTTGGACGCTCAAATGGAAATTTTTTGGCTAGGTCATGCCTGTTTTAAAATAAAAATATTTAGCGGTAGGATTATATATTTAGATCCTTATAACATTAGGGATGGAGAAGAAAAAGCTGATATAATAGTCTCGTCTCACACGCATGGAGATCATTTTTCGAGATCGGATATTAAGAAGATTTGGCAAGAGGATACGATTTTATTAGGTCCTACTAGTATTGAAAGTAGCTTAAAAAAATTTGATGGACAAGCTTTAGAAATCGGAGAAGAGTTCGCTTATAAAGATTTTACCATAGAACTTTTTCCAGCATACACAATAAAGAAAAGTACCCATCCAAAAAGCAATAATTGGACGGGAACTATAATAGAATCAGCGGGTAAAAGTGTTTATCATGCTGGCGATACTGAAAGAATTCCAGAAATGAAAGATCTAAAAAAAAGAAACATAACTGTCGCACTGCTTCCATGTGGAGGAACTTATACTATGGATTTCGAAGAAGCTTCTGATGCTGCTGTAGATATCCAACCTGAAATAGT
>SOKP01000154.1 GCA_004375715.1 Promethearchaeota archaeon
TATTCGAGATTAACAATTATTCTAATAATCTTCTTAAAGTAAGTTTGATTTAAAGTTTTTTTTATCCGAGAGTCTAATAGCATTTCAAATATAATCAATAGTCTTTTAAGAATCCGTTATTTTATAAAAACAATAAGAAGAAGACTCTTGTGAATATTATGTCGGAATGGAAAAACAGAGTTAAAAAGCCAGTTTCAGATGAATATTACTGTACGGGCTGAAGTATGGCTGATGGATTTATACAAATAATTAATATATTAAAAAAAAAGCGTAAAGAAAGAAAAACAAAAAAAAAATAATTATTAAAAAAAATCTCATAGATTAAATCAAAAATTTTAGGATTTTATCTAAAGTTCCGCAAGAACTTGAGATCCCACCAAAATTTAAGATTAAAGGAATTTCTAGAAATAAGTGTATTAGTTTGGTGAACAACCATAATGTTCTAGAACCTTATTTTTTATAAAACACACTCTTAATAGTCTTCTTTTTTCTATTATAAATAATATTATAATAGTGATTAAACCTTATGTCTGAAGAAGAATACGAATTTGATATCGGTTTTGATGATGATTGTTACTTAACCAGTTGATCGTTAATCAATATGTGGTACTTAAGAGCTTTAAAATCGCGCAAAACTGAAGAAAATAAAAAAACCCATAAGAAATAAATAAAAATAAATCTCGAAGGTTAAGTCGTTAAATGGTAGGATTTGATCAATAAGGTCCTCGCAAGGACTTGAGATAAAACAACATTTTTTTCTGCATTAACTTATCAAGCATACAAGAATTAAAATTTTTTAAAAATCGAAATTAACTTTTAATAGTGTATTTAATTTAAATAGATACTAAACCGGTTTTTTAGCACCTTCTCCGACTTTCCGGTAAATGAAGCCTTTTTCTTCAACAGTTTTCTTATCAAATATGTTTCTTCCATCAATAATTATTGGAGTATTTACTCTTTTTTTAAGATCATCCAAATCTATATCGTAATATTCAGAATGATTCGTCGTAAAAAGTAAAACATCCGCGTTATCGACAGCTTCGTTAAAATCGCTTGTAAGTTCAGTGAGGTTATAATCTCGCTTTTTTACGTAAGGATCGTGTGCTAAATAAACAATATTATGGGAATGATATCGATTTTTTAAGATTTTTACAATATTTTCAGTTGGAGTATTTCGGGTATCGTCAGTATTTGCCTTGTAAGAAACGCCTAAAAGAGTGATTTTAATATTGTCTACTAACTGATGTGAATCTCTAAATACATTTTCCATCAACTCAATCATATGATATGGCATGTAATCGTTTATTTTTCTTGCATCAGGAATTATTTTCATTTTCGATTCGTTAATTTTTTCGGTATATTTGTTAAAACCGTAAAGTAAGAGCCAAGGATCTTTCGTAAGGCAATGACCTCCTACTCCTGAACCGGGATAATGCATCATTCTGTCATGGCGGTGATTGATTAGAGTGATAATTTCGAATATATTTCTATTGAAATCTTCGCACAATAAAGCCATTTCATTTGCAAATGCGATGTTTACATCTCTATACGCATTCTCTATGCATTTTGTTAGTTCTGCTGTAAGCGTATCAGTTACTTGTAGTTCTTTTTTAACGACCTTGCCGTATAAAAATTTAGCTCTTTCATTGGCTTGATCGCATCCACCTCCTATTACGCGTGGAAAATCCGTGATATATTCAATTAATTTTCCTGGCATAACTCTTTCAAATGAAAATACTAAATAAAAGTCAGTACCTCTTTTTAATCCACTTTCTTCCTCCAATATTGATTGGACAATGTTATCTGTTGTTCCAGGGGCAACCGTAGATTCAACTATTACTGTTGCTCCCTTTTTTATATGTTTGGCAATTTTTATGGATACTTCTTTTAAAGACGCATATCTTGGAATTTTTTCGTCATCAACAGGAGTTTGAACATCGATCAATATGAAATCAGCATCATTTACATCATCATAGCTATCTGTAACTTTAAATTTTACTGCTTTTACCACTCTCTCGATTAGTTCATCTAAACCCGGTTCTTCTCCTTCGTAAGGATTCTTACCGTTATTAAGCCAATCAATTTTCCATGCTGATCTCTGTGATCTCCTCTGAATTCCTGTAACATAAAAATCATCAACATCAGCTAATAATACTGCCATGGGAATCCCAACATATCCCATTCCAATTACTACAATTTTTGTCGTCATTTTCTTAAATTAAACTTGAATACGATCTTTGAGTTGTTATTGGATTAAATAAATCATAATTCAAAAAATTATAGATCAAAAAAAAAAAAGATAAAAAGTTAATTATTTGTTATTTCATAATCACTTCGGCTTTTTCTTATAAGAACTACCTTTTACAGCCTTAAACATAGATGCCATTATTGCGCCCGCAACAAAGCCTCCCACGTGAGCAAAGTGAGCTGTTCCAGTTAACTCAAACGAGAAAAATGTGTAGGTTAATTCAGCGATAAAATAGGTAATAATGAAGTAGCTAGCAGTGATTATATTATAAGTTTTATTTATTCTTTTTATAGAAAAGAATAAATCCAAAAATACTGTCTCAAAACAAGCATAGAAATCGTTTTAATAGATTTTTAGCAAAAATGGAAAATTAGCAATAATAAGCTAAAAATAGAGTGTTTGCATTAATAAAGTAGAAAAACATAATTTCGAAAAACAAACTGAAATAATTAATTAATAAATAAACTTTTTTCAAGGAAATTAAAAATTAAAATACTAATTAATGCTTATTTAAACTATGAAACTAGGTAAATCGAGTTTAAACGACATCGCAAAGATAAAACCGGATTCCGTGAAAAGAAGAAGAATTTCGAGTTATGACATTTCTGGTGGCAACCATGATTGGATTGATATTGAACCCGGGGAAAAAGTTGTAATAGCTGAAGTGAATGATCCGGGTAGCATTACTCATATTTGGTGCACGATTTTATGCAAATCACGTTATTATTTAAGAAATATCATACTTAGAATGTATTGGGATAACGAACAAGACGATTCTCCGAGTGTAGAAGCTCCTATAGGAGATTTTTTCGGATTAGGTCATGCCAAACATAAAAATTACGTTTCCTTACCGCTCCAAATGAGTCCTCAGTGGGGAAAAGGATTTAATTGTTGGTGGCCGATGCCTTTTTCAAAAGGATTCAAAATTACAGTAGAAAACGATAATTCAAAAACCATGAGGTTCTTTTTCTATATCGATTACGAAATTTTTCAAGAGGGATTTGAAAATGAAAAAGATTATGGCCGTTTTCACGTACTCTGGCATCGAGAAAATCCGACCATACCTAAAAAGAAAGATAGTAACACGGGTAAAAAATTCACTAAAATCAAGCCTAAAAACTATGCCTATAGCGGAGATAACATCGAAGACCCTCGATCTCAGAATTACAAAATTCTCGAAGCCCAAGGAAAAGGTCATTTTGTAGGATGTCATTTAGATATTGATAATATAACTTTTCTCCCATGGTATATTAATTGGCCAGGTGAAGGCGACGATATGATATACATAGACGAGGATATCGATAAAAATATTCCTACTCTACATGGTACGGGTACAGAAGATTATGTAAATCAGTCTTGGGCACAACGTCAGAAATACCACGCTCCCTATCACGGTACAATCAAAGCGGGGGGAATAAATTGGTGGGGGAAAATTTCTTATTACAGATACCACATTGAAGATCCAATCTATTTCAACAAAAAAATTCTAGTAACCATTGAGCATGGGCACGATAATCATCGTAGAGATGATTGGTCGTCCACTGCTTATTGGTATCAGGTAGAACCACACGACCAGGCTTTATTTCCTAACTTATTAGATAAAAAAGGAAGAAAACCGCGCTTTCACTATGCACATACGGCTAGAAGAATATTTTGTATTGGCTTACTGCTCACAATTGCATATTTTTGGATTTTTCTTTAGTTTTTTGACTTTATTGTTTAAAAAGTAAGCTGAAAAAACCAACAAGTGAAAATTATAAGATATAATACTTTTCACCTAATATCTATGTCAGAAGTTACTTTAATTAACGCAATTGTTGGAATAATTCTTGCTTTAATCACTACTTTTTGTTTCAATATAGGTATTGTTTATCAAAAAAAGGGTTTGAAAGAAGCTGCAGTAATGGGTATTGAAATAAAGACTGAAGAAGGCTTCGTCAGCATAGTAAAAACGTTTCTGAAGTTATTTAAAGTTAGACCATGGTTAATTGGAGCGATTTTAGGAGTCGCAGGTTGGTTTCCGTATATTATTTCTATTGGACTGGTTGGAGTTCTAGTTACGGAACCGGTTATGGCGACTGGTTTTATATTTTTTGTATTTGCAGCTATGAAAGTATTAAAAGAGAGAGTAGGTATTGTCGAGTACATTGCAATAGGAATCTTAACGGTTTCACCAATTCTCATTGGACTCTCAGGGATATCCGATGTTGAATTAGATCTAGTCGAATTTGTACCTTCACTTGTTATATTTTTAACAATCTCGGTTTCCCTCAGCGTTATTTCTTTGACACTCGCAAGGAAAAAAAAAGGTAAGGGCTCTGAGGGCCTCTTTATAATGTTTGGAGGCGCTATTCTTTTCGCTCTCGGAGGATCCGCTACAAACATATTAGCTCAAGCGTTAATTCAAGCAGGTGATTTTCAATGGTATACAATATTCCAATTACCTTTTGGTATATTCTGGTTTATTTTAGCAGGAAATTACATTGTTTTATGGATATTTTTAGGATTTTGGATGATGGCTATTTTTAACCTTACTAGTCTTCCGTATTATCAAAGCGGGTTCCAGAAAGGGAAAATTCTTATAATGTATCCAATATTAGATTCAATTGCTTTATTATTTCCCATTTTTGCTGGTATTTTCGTATTTAAACAAACCTTTGCGAATTTTCCATTATTTTTTATCTCTTTACTTTTTACTGTTTTTGCTACAATAGTCTTAAGCAAGTATCAGGTTGCAATCGAGGAAATGGATACTAGTGGTAACCCAACTAACGAAGATCTACCTAGCTAATAAGACATATCAATAAAATCGGGTTGATATTACAGTTATTTTCTATTTTGAAATGATTATACTAAAATGAAATTGTTAGATTGATAATTCTTTAATCTATGTAGTATATCAAATAATACCTAATCAAAGTAAATATGTAAAAAATGTGAGTGACTTGATGAAAAATAAAATAAAACCAAGTGCTTATTTATTTCCTATGCCTGTTGCGCTAATTGGTGCAAATGTAAATGGAAAACCAAATTTTGAGCCAATAGCTTATGTGGGTATCGTCGAATATAAACCCCCTTTAATTTCAGTAGCTTCCTACGAGACTCATTATACTAATATAGGAATAAAGGAAAATGGCGTATTTAGCGTAAATACTCCTTCTGAGAATATTCTAAAGGGTACTGACTATTGCGGTATAGTTTCAGGAAAAAATTCTGATAAATCGGAAGTATTTGATGTTTTCTACGGAGATCTTAAGACTGCACCTATGATAAGTCAGTCTCCACTAAATTTGGAATGCAAAGTTATTAAAACCATAAAAATCAGCGACTTTGTTGATATTGAGAAAAGCCACGAGTTGTTTATTGGAGAAGTAGTGAACGCTTATGCGGATGACGAGTATTTAACCGAGGGTGCTCCAGACATTTCTAAATTTAAAACTTTCACCTTTTCAATGGGTCATTATTGGAAAGTAGGAGAAAAATTCGCAAAAGCATGGGAAGTTGGTAAAAATTATAAGTAAGGCTACAAAAGAAATTAACGAAGAATTTCTTTAAAAGTTCCTATGAGAGTTAGTTTTAATAGAGATTAAATAATTAGTTATTTTTTTTAAGGATATCCTTAACATATGCTATAATTTCATTACCAGAAATAGCTTTAACTAGATAACCATCAGCACCTAATTCCTTACCTTTTTGAATGTCTTCATAAAAATTTTTCACAGAAAATAAAACTATAAGAATTTTTGGATATCTTGCTTTTATCTCCGTTAATATCTCATATCCGTTCATTCCAGGAAGCATAATATCAAGCAAAATTAGTGCTATATCGTCATGTTTTTCTTCTACAATATTTAACGCATCGTAACCATTATTACATGTAATCGTTTCGTATTTCTCCAACTGTAAAAACTTTTCCGTCAGATTTGTAATATCTTCCTCGTCGTCGACTATTAAAATCTTTTTTACTGTTGACATTGTAACTCTATTTTCAGATAAGGCTAATTTTTATATAAAATTCTTAAATTTTAATCTTTTTTTAATAGCTATACCTAATATAATTTCAATTTGGTTATTTAAATAGTATATATGATTCGCGTGTTTTGATCGCTAGTCTCGATCAATTTATTTATTTAAAAAGAAATTAATTCTAATGCGATTAGGCAATAGGAGATGTTGTAAAAGTCCGATAATTGAATGAATAATCAATAACCCTTAATTATTTAATATTTCCTTTACGTAAGATCGAAGCTCGTTTCCTGAAAATGGCTTGGTTACATAGCCATCAGCACCTAATTCTGTGCCTTTTTCTATATCCTCCTTAAAGCTTTTAACTGTAAAAAGAATTACTTTAACATCATTATAGGAGTCCTTCGATCTAATGGTTCTCAGAACTTCAAATCCGCTGAGTGCTGGCATCATAACATCTAACAATATTAATAAGATCTCGTCATATTTCTCTTCTAGAATCTTTAATGCTTCTTTACCGTTACTACATGTAAGGGTATTGTAATTATCAAGCTGCAAAAATTTTTGAACGAGACTAACTATATCAGGCTCATCATCACAAATAAGAATAGAATTTTTATCTGACATATCAAATCTTGATACTTTTTTTTGATTACTTATATTAAATTTCGTTTAATATATTAGATCAACTTATTTAACTAATTTATATGTATACTTTTTACTATTTTGAATTAAAATTCTAATATGCCTAAACACGATGGTACCCCGAAGTTCCCAGACTCATATCTTGGGAATAATTCTCTAGACTATGATTCATCAATATGGATGGAGAGAAATCAAAAAAAAACTACACTCCTTTGTTCACAATATTTGTATGACGAAAAATTAGATGAACTGGAGAAACCGAATTTTTTAAAAGACGAATCTTTTTTCATTCTTGATTTAGGCTGTGGAACTGGATTTTCCACTGAAATTTTATTAGAGTGTGGTTTTAGGGTAGTCGGAGTCGATATCCTACACGACATGCTTTCAAAAGTAAAAACTAAGAAGGATCACATGAAAAATCAAAACCATCTCGAGCTGCTTTTAGCAGACATAAATTATTTACCTTTAAGAAGTTCTTCAATAAATCACGCAATTTCTATCTCAGCCTACAATTTCATCACCCATAGAGCAAAGTCAATAAGAGATAAAACGAAAATTGCAAATAATACTGCAAAATATTTGTATAAATTACTAAAACCAGATGGAAGAATTATAATTGAATTCTACCCTAAAAACGATCATGAACTGGAAATGTTTACCTCATCTTTTAATAATAATGGGTTTAATGGATTTTTCGTCAAACAGAATCCTAATCAGAAATCAGGACAGACTTTCTTATTATTAAAAAAGCGGTGATTAAATATAGGAACATGTAAATTTTGCGGAAGAACTGATAAATATATTTCTGATGTGCTAAATTTATGTCGAGATTGCATACTCAAAAAAGATTGGGAAATTGTTAAACCACACATTTTAAATGTCCATAAACAAGTTAGGGCTTTAGTAGACCTACCTTCGAAACCTCCGAAAGCAGAAAATAACGAAATTAAGTTGAAATGTAGTTTTTGCCTTAACGAGTGTGCTCTTTCTGAAAATGCTTTAAGCTATTGCGGATTAAGAAGTATTGAGAGAAATCAGAGCGGTGAGTTACCAATTCCTTCTAAACGAAAAGGCTATATTCACGGGTACCTCGATCCAATACCAACTAACTGTTGTAATACATGGTTCTGTAATGGGGAATATAACACCTACTCATATGCGGCATTTTTGTATGGATGCTCGTTTAATTGTCTCTTTTGCCAAAACGCTTCACACAAACAAATTTCAAAGAGGTATCTTGTTGATGTCGAATCGTTAGCTGACAGAATATATAACAACAAAATTATTACATGTATTTGTTATTTTGGGGGTACTCCTGAGGTGCAACTACCTTTTACTATTAATTTAGCGAATCGTATTTTGGAGAAAATCAAGGAGGAAGAACATCCAAGAAAATTTAGAGTATGCTGGGAATGGAATGGCAGTGGTAACAAAATTTTAGTTGATAAATGTATGCAAATTGCCGTAAATTCTGGAGGGAACATTAAATTCGATTTAAAGTCTTTTAATGAAAGGTTAAATCTAGCACTATGTGGCGTTAGTAATAGTAGAACACTTGAAAATTTCAAACATTTAGCTGATAATTATTTTGGTTCACGAAGAGAGAGTATGCCAGAAATGAGCGCTTGCACTCTATTAGTTCCAGGTTATGTGAATCATGAAGAAGTTGAGCAGATTGCTAAATTTATTAGTGAAATTAGCGATAAGATACCTTATAGTTTGCTAGTGTTTCATCCTGATTATCAAATGAAAGATTTACCTATAACTTCGAGGAAACACGCTTATAAATGTTTAGACGCAGCAAAAAAATACCTTGTAAATGTTAATTTAGGAAATAAGTTTTTACTAGGTTTCTCGTAATTCTTCTTTAAATTTCATAGTATCAGATAGCAAAAAGTCCATTTTTAGATTTTTCTATAATTTTACTACAACTTTTTTTCAATAACAATCATTAATAGTAAAACATCTTATCTTAATTATAATTGATAAAATCGGTATGAAAAATGAAGAGAGTCCAGAGCATTGATATGATTCGAGGATTTTGTATATTTCTTATGGTGCTCGGACACTTGCTTGATTGGTGGATTATAAGGCCTGATTATTGGTTAATTACATTTTTATTCTCATTTTTAGCGCCAATAGCTGCTACGGGATTTTTATTAGTATCTGGTTTCAGTGCAGCAATAGCATATAAAAGTAGAGCTAGGAAGGCAGCAACTTCTACTGATATTACTATGACTCAAGCTAGAAGCATCTATTTCATTAGAGCTCTGTTATTATTAGCAATAGGATTAATTTATAATACTGCAACCGCTTTGGCGTTAAACGATTTGAGGGGGATTTGGGCATGGAATGTTCTCCAAACAATTTCGATATCGCTCTTATTAGCGTGGCCTTTATTAGGCATCCCGAAATACTTAAGAATTGGTTTAGGGATTGGATTATTGGTTGCAAATGATTTGCTTTTCCCATTTTTGCTTTCTTATATCGATCAACAAAATATTTATGGCGTTTTATTCCACATCTTATATCATCCTGAAGAAGCATTTACAATTTTAGCTTATTTCGCAATATTCATAATCGGAACTGTAGTTGGAGATTTCTTCTTTAATTTCAATACCCTCAACGATTCAGAGGAACGGAAGAATACTATTAAGCGCGTGTTTATAAGGACAATATTGATAGTAGGGATAATATTTACTTCATTTGGAATTATATATCGTTTTTATGATTTTATTTATCGCCGAACTCTTTCGTCAATGTTTTACTCGATTGGAGTAATTCTAATTTTACTCTCAGTTCTCTTATATCTCGAAGAATTTGAGAAAATTAAACCGAAAAAAAGGTATAGGTTCTTCTTTTATTATTCATTTTACTCTTTTACTGTCTATATAGCTCACGATTTGTTGATTTTTTTATTTTATCAACAATTAAACGCATTAATTATCTGGGGGGCAGTCATAGGGATATTTTGTTTGTTGACACTTCTATTAAAGGTTATACACAAAAAGTTAGGAATAAAAGTCTCTTTAAAAGCACAGTTGGGAATCTTGAGCTTGATAATCGTAAATAGAATCGAACAAAGAAAAAGTAGAACTTAGAAAATTAAGGTCTTTTAAGGTATTAATGATAAAATTTATTACATTTTAATAATTTTTCAAACTACTCAATGAAAAAAAGTTTAAAAAATGCAGCAAGCACGAATAAGACTTTCTTCAACTCAATTACCTGCTTTGAAAGCTGTCTGTGAGCAAATTGAAAATGTATGCAAGAATCAAGGAATTAGAAAACTAGGGCCTATTCCTTTACCTACAAAGAGATTACGAGTTCCCGTGATGAAAGCACCATCTGGACAGGGTACCGCAACCTGGGCAAAATTCGAAATGAGAATTCACAAACGACTTTTTGAAATAACTGCCAACGAACGTTCGATGCACCTTATTATGAAAATTCAAATTCCTGAGTCTGTTTTAGTAGAAATTGAGTTAATGTAATAAAACTCCTTTCTTTGGATTTTTACATCTTTCAAGAGAATTAATATAGTTTGAATTTATCCATTATTTATGCCCTTCACACCATTTCATTTAGGTCCGGGTTTACTTATTAGTTTACTATTACTTTCATTTATTGATATTCCTACTTTCTTAATAGCGAGTGTAATTGTTGATGTTGAACCATTCTTAGTTTTGGTTTTTGACTTAAATTATCCTCTTCATGGTTTTTTCCATAGTTTTTTAGGAGGTTTCATCGTTGCCATTCTTTTATTTATGGTTATGAGTAAGATTAGAAGGTATTTCACCCCTTTGCTTTCATTTTTAAAAATAGAACAATCTATATCGTATAAAAAAATATTATTTTCGAGTATTTGTGGAATTTATCTTCATATATTATTAGATGCTCCTATTTACTTGGATATTCGACCATTTTTCCCATTTGAATTTAATCCTTTTTATCAAAGTAGCTTCGTGCCTGGCTTAATAGTGTACTTAATTTGCGCTTGGTGTTTCATAGGAGCAATTTTTGTCTACTTAGTTAGACTGTTTCAACATAAAAATAGAAAATTATCTCCTTAAAATTTTTAGGATGAATTTAAATCAATGGTTAAATTTTATGTTTATAAGACATTGAGCTCTTTTTGAATAATGACAGATTATCATACTAAAACATTTTACGGCCAAAAATCAAGCATAACACTTACAAGCCCTTCTAAGTCTGCTCCGTATGTTTTCTTAAGTTGTATAAATCGTAAGGAAGATGGATCATGGGAGAACACATCTAAAGGAGAAGGAAAAACAGTTAAAATAAGTACCGAAGAAATTATTTGTATTTTAGAAGTTCTTCTTAAAAAAAGCGCAAATTGGCGAGGTTTTCACATCTTTAAAGAGCGTAAAACAGAAATATATATAGGCTGGGAAAGAGAATCTCGTGAAGTAATTCAAATTAGAATTGGTGAATATATAAAGAAACTCCGTTTTCCTAATCTAAATTTTTTCACCTTAATGCTTGAACATATATTAAACGAAAAAATTGAATTTGCTACTTGCGGAAAATCCAAGAAGAAATTAAAGGACGGAGAAATTCCGGATGAGGGCGATTATGGTATTTTTTCCGAATACATCATTGCCAGAGACGGATTACAAGTAGTAGAAACTACGGAATTTGGTGTTTCAGAAGTAACTATTGAGATTAAAGCTAAAATTAAGGTAGAAAGCCCTAAAGCTCTTTTAATAACATTAGAATCGGATAAAGAATTTTAGATTCCAAAAAGCACAATCCACAATAATTACGTTGTGAAAAATAAAAAAAAACTACAAATACTTATTGTAGATAAATGGATTATTGAAAAACAAAGAATAATCAAATGATAATTACTAAATTTGAAAGTTTACAAGAGATTGTCACCTAAGAAATATTTACCTAAGAACATTTTATTATTTAATTAACTTTTTTACTGATTTCTATGGAACTGTCTATTAACCTGTTAAAAATGATTGCGTTAAATGTATATGATGCAATACATCCGATCTTAGGCACTAAAAAGGCGGCTAAAAAGGCTCAGAGGGGAGCAGGTGGGGATATTTCAATGCAAATAGACCTTATTGCGGAAAATATCGTTATTGACACATTAGAAAATGAGAATGTTAACCTATTGTTGATTAGCGAAGAATTAGGCGAACAATACATAGGAAATAAAGAAAAAGCAATTAAAAGCCAAAATGTTTTAATTATCGATCCTGTTGATGGTTCTAATAACGCAGTAAGAGGAATCCCATATTGTTCTATATCAATAGCATATGCTATAGGTAGAACGATTAATGACATGAAGAAAGCAGTGATTCTTGATTTGAACACGAAAGATATTTATTGGGCGATTAAGGGAGAAGGTGCTTATTTAAAAGATAATAAAATTAGCGTTTCGAATCTGGACCTTTCAGATAACTGCTTTTTTGAACTGAACCTTCCCAAAAAAAAAGCTTTTACACATATCGAGAGATTAAAACCAATTATTGAACGATTCTATCGCATCAGAATACTGGGGAGTAGTGCTTTAACCTTATGCCAGGTTGCCAAGGGCAGTATGGAAGCATTTATTAATTTACGAGAAACTAATAGGTTAGTTGATGTTGCTGCTGGCTTGTTAATACTCAAAGAAGCAGGTGGTCAATTTTTCTCTCTTGATGGAAGCGATATTGATCAAAAACTATCTATAGACTTAAAATTTCCCTTTGTAGCATGTAATGCGAATTTAGAACCTTTTTTAAGAAACGAATTAACCACCAATTATTAATATGAGATATTGATAGGGTATTTACCGTATTTTCTCTTAATATTTTGCATAGCTTCAAATCTATCAAGCGTTATTGCGGGATTTATGCTATGGCCAGAACTAAATATGTATCCACCACCTGGCGCTAATTCTCGTATTAGCTTTTTGGCATAATCTTCAATCTCAAAAATCTCTCCTATTGCTAACATAATGGGGCTTAAATTACCAATAAAAGTTATCTTATCACCATATTTCTTGTTTAGTTCAAATATGTCATAATCCTTATTAGCAGTTGTAGACTCGACAGGGTTGATTGCATCTACTCCACAATCAACAATATCGCTAAAGATTTCCATTAAATCCCCATCCGAATGCAAAAGTATCTTACAATCTCGCTTATGAGCTACATCACATATTCTTTTTATCCATGGAAATATATGCTTGCGATATAAACTAGGATTCATGAATAAACCGTTTTTAAAACCATAATCATCCCATAATAATACGATTTGAGCATCATTTTCGGCGAGTATTTTAACTAATTCCAGTGTAAAGGAACCTCTATCGTCGAATATTCGTTTTATTTGCTTCTCGTTGCGTACAATTCGTGAAAATGTTTCAATTCCAAAGCCCTCCCAAGTACATTCCATGAGTGCCCCTGTAGATGGAATAGAAAAAACTTCGTCATTCATCTCTTTCTGAATTTTTCTTCCACTAAGAAATTGAGCTAATCTCGCTTTCAAATTCGGATCTGGTTGTTCCCAGCTTTCGTAATCTTCAAAATTCTTAAAATGCCCACCGTGGTAAGTAAGAATCTGAGTTCCATCTTTGTACGCTTCGAATTTCATTAAACGACCATATTCATCTATAAATCCTTTTCGACCTTTAAGAAACTTTCTAGGGAAAAGACTTACTGCAGTAAGAACTAAATCAATTCCAACTTTTGCAAAAAAAGCATAAGCTCCTTTGTATCCCCCGGATGTACGTGGATCAACTCCGTAATGCTTCATAATTGTATTGTTAGTAAAAGCGCTTTCAAAAGCAGGAACTCTATCTGGTTCTTTGTGCTCTATAGTAGTTAAAACTCTTTCTGGGGCGTTCATTATATCTTACATTAATAATATTTTATTAAAATCTTTAATTACATTAAGAAGATCTTTAAAACATATAAAAGTTTAATTTTACAAATTTGTAGAGCTGGTTCCGATTTGAACGAATTTAAAAGACTAAGTACAGGCTTCTTTTCAAGAGATACAGTTAAAGTGGGTAAGGATCTGTTAGGTAGATATCTAATAAAAGAAACAAATAAAGGAAATATCATAGGAAAAATAATAGAAGTCGAAGCGTATTTAGGTACAAATGATAAAGCATGCCACGCTTATAACTACAAAAAAACCGAAAAAACAAAAACTATGTATATGAAACCTGGTACTTTTTATGTTTATTATATTTATGGTATGTACTTCTGTCTTAACATTATTACTGAACCAGAAGGGGTGCCGTGTGCTATTTTTATAAGAGAATTGTTCCCAATTGAGGGAATAGAACTAATGAAAGAGAACAGAAAGGTGAAGATCGGAAGAAACTATAAGAATTTGATAGATGGACCAAGCAAATTGTGTATGGCATTTAATATTACTAAAGAAAAATACAACGGTAAACATTCTTGCGCGGAAAATTCAAAACTCTATTTTGCTCAAGGAAAGATCATTGAAGATAAAACAATTTCATTAAGTAAGAGAATTGGGATAAACTATGCGGAAGATGACAAAGATAGACTTTTGCGTTTTACTTTAGAGCAAGGGTTATAGAAAAACCTGAATCTCGATTCCAATTCGAATACTATGACCAGATAATATGCTCCTCCACGACCTTACCATAAAGCGTGAACATCTAAACTTACGATTGCTCCATCCCTGGCCTGATCGGTTTTGTTATTACGAGCTTATACTTTCCCTACGGAAAGTCCTACTCTGACACCCACCATCATGGGGATCGCTTCGTCGAAACATAAAATTGGATAATATTCCTCATGGAACCTGAATCCAAGCAATTTGCACTAATGAGGACTTTGTGCTCCGTCCAACAAAGGGAGTTCAGACCACCCCAAACGGTCCATAAAAATAAAATGAATGCATTAATAAAAACTTGATGAACTTATGAAATTAAGATAGATTAAAGGTAAGGGATTAATCTAATGTTAATTCTTTATTGATTCTACGTCGTAATATTGATAAAAATTCTTCAGTATCTGGAAACACATAAGTAATGTTGTCTCCATCGTCATCAATTGAAACTTCTTTGAAAAATTTACCTTCTACTTTCACTTTCATATCGTTTAATATCATACCAAAAGAATATTAATCGAATTTCAAAAAACCACATAACATGGAAGTAATATTGCTATGAAGAGAAAATCATATTCTATAAGAGGAAGAAGAACTTGGAATCACAAGTTTTTGAACTTGACCGGTTCTGTTGCTTTAATTCCTTTCTAATTGTTATTCTTGTTGCAATTTTCGACTAATGCGTTTACAATCTGTGGTATGACTTCACGAGGGAAACTATGCCCCATTCCGTCCAAAATCAGCAATTCTGCTCCCGGTATCATCGCTGCAATCTCTTTTCCCGCTTCAATAGAGTTAAAAGGATCTACATTTCCATGAATAACTAGCGTAGGCACTTTTATTGCTGAAATCTTGGGTTTAATATTACCAGGAACAGCCATGGCTGCTAATTGGCGTGCTATTCCTTCAGGATAATAACTACGATCATATTCTTTTGTTCTATACTCCCTACCATGTTTCTCATCATAAGTATAAGTACCATAAATGAGACTATCACGCTTGACCATTTCTTCGATATATGGCTCACGTTCAGAAGGAACGGGTGCAAAGAATTGCGCCATGATTTCTGGCTTCGCTTGTGGTAGATCGGGATTTCCAGTCGTACTCATGATTAACGTGAGAGATAGCACTCGAGATGGATGCTTATATGCTAGAACTTGTGCGATCATTCCCCCCATGGAAGCACCACATATGTGCGCCTTATCTATATTTAGAGCATCCAAGACACCAATAGCATCACTTGCCATGTCCTCTAAAGTGTATGGAACTTCAGGTATTTCTCCACGAGTATAGGCAGCTTTAATCTCCACAAAGTTCGGCATACCTGCATCTTCAAATTTTGTTGACAAACCTATATCTCTGTTGTCGAATCTGATAACAAAAAAGCCATGATTTGCAAGATTTTCGCACATCTCATCCGACCAAGCAAGTAATTGGCTTCCCAGTCCCGCTATCAATAATAGCGGTTTTGAAATCGGATCCCCGATTGTCTCATATTCAATTTCTATATTATTTTCGTTCGCTTTTGGCATTATAGATATTCCTCATTTAGCTTTTTAAACATATTAATTATGAAATGTAATATTAAGTTAAACTTTATGTTAAACCAAAAATAAGCTAGACTATAGTTTAATCATCATAAATTAATGAAATATGAGTCAATTTTAAGGGATTACTATGTCAGAAAATATAATATATCTCGATGCAGAAACACTTGAAAGTTTCATGAGAGATGTTTTTATTGGGCTTGGTGTACCTAAAGACGATGCCCACATTATAGCCGAAGTGTTAATTGCTTCTGATATTAGAGGAATTGACACTCATGGAATACAACGCTGTAAAATGTATTTTGATCGTATAAAGGCGGGTATCTATGAGGTACATACAAAAATCGATATCATTAAGGATGGTCCAACTACTGCTCTTTGGGACGGAAATTGTGGAATGGGACATGTTATTGCTTATAAAGCCATGAAAACAGCTATTGAAAAAGCGAAAAAGTATGGATTAGGCTCTGTAGCAGTCAGAAATTCAACTCATTTTGGCATTGCGGGCTACTATTCACTCATGGCAATTAAAGAAGGGATGATTGGTTTGGCAGTAACGAACGCGCGACCCTCTATGCCTCCTACATTCGGAGTTGAACCAATGCTTGGTACAAACCCTTTAACTGCGGGTGCGCCAACAGATGAAGAATTCCCCTTTTTAATTGATTGTGCTACTACAATTGTTCAAAGGGGTAAGGTAGAATTATATAATCGAATTAATAAACCTTTACCTGATGGGGTTGTAATAACAGATGAAGGAAAAACAGAAACTGACCCTGCTATAATATTGGAAAATATGAGTAAAGGTAAAGCTGCGTTATTGCCACTAGGTGGTAGGGGAGAAGAAACTTCGGGTTATAAAGGTTATGGTTACGCCACATTGGTTGAATTGTTATCAGCAGCTTTACAAGATGGAATATACCTTAAAGACACAATAGGAATTGTAGAAGACGGTCAGAAAAGATTAAAAGTGGGGCATTTATTCTTAGCAATTAATATTGAGAGTTTTCTTCCTCTTGAAGTTTTTAAGAAGACAGCGGGAAACATTATGAGAGGTCTTCGATCTTCAAACAAAGAACCCGGAGCAGAACGAATTTATACAGCCGGCGAAAAGGAATATGATGAGATGACAAGTAGAGGAAAAACTGGAATTCCTCTTAATAAAAGTTTACAAGAAGATATAAAATTTATGCGAGAAGAACTCAATTTGGATAAATACAAATCTCTCTTTTAACAGAAAGTTCTTTTTTTGAATTTTTATTAAGAAAAAATCTAATAATTAATAAGTTTAGAGCTGTAAATACGAACTTTCACCTTATATTAGATATGAATTTTATTAAATAGTCTTCTAGATAAATAACTTTTATTGCATTCAAAGTGGTTATTATGACAAGTACAAAAGCTGATGTTGCATCTAGCTCCAAAGATGTGGTCTATATAGATTTTAGAACGCTTAAGAATTTCATTAGAGATGTGTTTATTGGTCTTAATGTGAAGAGAGCTGACGCCGATATAATTGCTGATGTATTGATTACATCAGATTTACGAGGTATAGATTCACACGGCATTCAAAGATGTAAGATGTATTACGATAGGATTAAAGAAGGAATATATAATACAGAAACTAAAATAAAGATCGTTAAAAAAGGTCCCACTACAGCTGTTATTGATGGTGGTTGTGGATTAGGACCTGTAATTGGTTATAAGGCTATGAAATTAGCTATTCAAAAGGCCAAAAAATATGGTCTTGGAGCTGTAGCAGTTAGAAATTCAACGCATTTTGGAATTGCAGGCTATTATTCGCTTATGGCGATAAATGAGGGTATGATAGGGATTACTACAACGAACGCGAGACCAGCAGTTCCTCCAACATTTGGCGTAGAACCAATGTTGGGAACAAATCCATTCACTGCAGGCGCACCCACAGATGAAAATTTTCCGTTTTTAATTGATTGTGCTACATCGATTATTCAAAGAGGTAAGGTAGAAGTATATGATAGAATTCATCAACCACTCCCGGACGGTCTAATAATTACCACAAATGGAAGATCACAGAATGATCCTCACGAAACCCTTAAAAATTTAGAAGAAAGCACTGCTGCTCTTTTACCTTTAGGTGGCTTAGGTGAAGGAACATCTGGTTATAAAGGCTTTGGTTATGCTACATTTGTGGAGATTTTATCCTCAGCTTTGCAAGATGGTATATTCCTTAAAGATACGGCAGGAGTTATGGAAGACAATCAAAAACGTTTAAAAGTCGGGCATTTCTTTTTAGCAATAAATATTACTCATTTCACTTCTTTAAGACGGTTTAGACGAACTACAGGTACTATAATGAGGAACCTTAGAAAATCTAAGAAAGCTCCTGGAAAGTTGCGAATATATACTGCTGGAGAAAAAGAATATTCTTCTGAAAAAGAACGGAAAAGCCAAGGTATTCCAATTAATAAAAGTTTGCAAGAAGATATAAAAACTATGCAGAAAGAATTAAAATTATTCAAGTATAGTTTTTCTTTTTAATTACTAAAATATAACTCCGTCAGTTCGTCCTTCTACGGGTTCAGAATGAAGAATTACTTCTGTTAAATTATCAATTTTCAAAGTATTTTTTATTTGCTGCTCTACAACAGTTATCAAAGTATGAACTCGCGATACATTTAGAACCCCGTTAAAAAAAACATGGAGTTCGAGCACGCAAAAATCAAGGGCAGCCCAAAATTCCAAACCATGATATCCTTTAACCTCTGGAATCGATTTCAATAGACTATCTAAGGAAGATTGAATTTCCTTCTTCTTTTCCGGTTCTATAGGTGTGCAAACTAGATGATCTGTTAAAGACTTTTTCAGCGTAGCCTTGGATTCTATGTGAGTAATTATTCTCGATATAAATGTAACTTGCTCCCTTAGTTGTTCTTCAAATAAATTACTTAATTCGTGAGCCTCTTCTAAGGATAAACTATCATCAACAACTATAGCTAATGATAAGAAGTAATTGTTTTTAATTCTAAACACATTTAAATCTTTAAAATCTGTTATCTCTTTAAATTCACTCTTCATAGTATACAGCAAATTGACTATTTTTTCTCCGAGCGAAGATTCTCCACTTAAGGGATTCATTTCAACTAATGTCTCTACATTGTAAGACGGAAAAAATTTCTTGCTCAAAGCTCGAATATTTTTTGTAATTTCATTTGCATGTATTACAGATATATGATCCTCAACAGATAATCGAATTTCTAAAAATAAGGTGTTACCACTAAATCTAACTTTTAAATCCTCAACATCATTTACATGATCAAGATTAAAAACACTTACTTTAATTTCTTCTATAATGAGTGAATTTATTGGGTTTACATCTAGTAAATCTTTAATTCCTTCCCTAGAAAGGATGATAGAACTTACAATTATTAAGATGGAGAGAGCAATACTAAAATAGGGATCTAAAAATTTAATGCCAAAAAATAAAGCGATGACAAAATTAATGATAACTATAAGTGCCCGAAGAGAGTCTTGGAACAAATTTAAACCTTGCATTTTTAAGGATAAGCTATTCTGTTTCTTTCCTTGCCATATTAGTATTCTAGAAAATACTAAATTAATGATAAACGATATTATTAGAATAAAAAACCCAATATCAGGATTAATTATTCTATAAGAGCTTGTTAAAATGGTTTGAATTGCGATAAAAATAAGGACGCTATAAACATTGACCAGAATAATTCCTTGAACCAATCCACCTAATGAATCAATTTTAGAATGACCGTACATATGTTCGAAATCTGGGGGTTTTTGACTAACATATATAGAATAAATCGTAAGAGAAACAAAAAAGATATCAGTAAGTGTATCAACAGTCTCTGATAAAAAGCTTAAACTACCCGTTAATATAACTCCTGTTACCTTTAAAGATGATTGGAGTAAAATAATTATAAAAGCAATAATGCCATATTTGATTTTAATATCCATAATTCTCATAGAATTTCTTATTTATGAATAAAAAACTTAAAGCAATACTGAGAATTAAATATTTGGGTTACAAAAGAAAAATAAAAATAAAGGATATTAAATTTTTAGAGATCTCTCGGAAGGCGTATTTCGAGATCTGCAATTGGATAGGATGCACAAGGATGGAAGTAGTTGAATTTTTTATCTGCACTTCTTCTCCAATCAGAAACGGGATTTATATAAACTTCACCATCTATTAGAAGAGATCGACAAAATCCACATTCACCAGAACGACATTTTGAAGGTGGATTAAAGTTTGCTCTTTCTAAAGCTATTAAAACAGATTCGGTTGCCATTGCAGGAATTTCTTTTGTCAAGTCACCAATATGAATTTTAATTTTAAATACTTTCTCTGCTACTTCTTTAGGAAAATTTGTTTGAGTTAAAACATCCTTGACTTCACCAAAAGCTTCCCTGCGAATTCGTTTAACAGGCAAGTTAAACTTCTTGAGCTCTTTTTCAACGAAATTATACATGATCTGCGGACCACATATGAAAAAAGTGCTTGAATTTGCATCACAGTATTTCTCAATTATCTCTTTGGTTATTAATCCCTTTTCACATCCTTCTAACGTAACGATATCGCAACTTAAAACATGAACAACTCTGATTTTCTCTGGATTAGTCTTTTCCATTTCTTTAAATTCATTGTAGAAAATAATATCGTCTTCCTGGGAACTACCGTATAACAAGGTTAATTTTGCATCAATCGTCCCATCGATTATTGCTCTAGCCATCGAACGAAACGGTGTGATACCGGATCCTCCTGCAATTCCTACTAGATGGGTTAAATCTCTAAGCCTTTCGTAATAAAAGAATCCTTCTGGTCCAGAGCTCTCAACTTTCGTACCAATTTTCCAATTATCCCAGATGTAACGCGTTAAAAATCCGCCTTCTTCTTTTCGAATAGTTAACTCATAAAAACCTTTTAAAGCATCTTTCGGTGTTGATGCAATAGAATAAGGGCGAGTTATCCTTACTCCCTCTAAATCAATCTTTAAACTAATATATTGACCCGGTCTAAAATAGGCTAATTCCTTAGTTTCAGAATCGGGGTCTGAGACAAGTTTGAATGTCATTGTAGATTTAGTTTCTTTCTTAATTTCGTCTATTATTAAGAACTGCCTTTCAGGATGTAATTTCCATGCTAGATCATTTATTGGATCTTCTCTTAATGGTTCACTTGAAGCTCTTTCAATTCTCTTTTTCCTATTGGGAACTAATTTAGTAAATGCAAATAAATCCTTTGTGTTGGATCTGACCGTTATATTTAGCTTTTCTTCGTTTTCTTTACTCATGCTTTCCCGCCCCCCTGTAATAGTTTTCCTAAAGTTAACTGTGCTGAAATCAAACCATCAGCTAGTGCACTACTATATCCATGTGCTCGTCTGTTAAACCCTCCAGCAAATTCAAGCCCTTCAATGTATACATCTTTTCCCATCATGCTTAATCTCGGTATTATAGAATCCCAAGATTCAGGCTCATATCCATAGAAAATTCCCTTATATAACTTTAAATATCTAGCAAAGGTCGCAGGAGTCGCAATCTCTATTTCTTCGATATGACCTCTAAGAGATGATCCAGTAGCTTTTTCAAACTTAATAATTAATTCTTCTGCTAACTTATTCTTAAGATCTACATATTCTTCAGGTTTAACATCCTTCCAAGCTTCAGGTTGGTATAACGTTGTGATATCCAACATACATGTTCCAGGAGGAGAACAACCAGGAACAGCATTATTAAGAACGACACAAGCAAGACCTTTTGGAGCTTGAAGTTTTGTCCAAGAGTCATAGGCATCATCAGTATCCATAGTATCCATAATAAAATATCCATAATCATGTAATCCTAATTCTTCTGGTGTAGCATCTAATCCCAAGTACACAACAAAACCCGTCAGTCCATGAATACGAGCATTAACATCTTTATACGCGATTTCTGGTACTTCAGACTGGGGGTAAATTAGTTTATTGTATGTGAGGGTTGGAGAAGCGTTACATATTACATAATTTGTTTTAAGTTTATCCCCGTTAGTAGTTTCGACGCCAACTACTTTTCCCCCTTCCACTAGAATTTTGTCTACTCTAGTATTATATTCAATCCTACCTCCAAACTCTCGTATTTTGGCATCAAAAGCGCTTGTAAATCCATGGGATCGATCTATAGGAATCCAACCTCCTTTTTCAGCATAAACTAACACCATTGATGCAAAAAGCGTGAAATTCATGCGTGACATGGGTAAACCAAGATAAGCCCAATATGCGTTGAGAATTTTCTGTGCTTTTTCTGGAATCCCTAGCGCATTTTCAACTTCAGTAACTGAGTAAGCGGCGGTTTTAAGAAAATTTGAATACTCCTTGAATAAAACTCCCTGATCTGGCTTCCCTTTCGTTTTTCCAATATATGAAAAAGCATCTCTAATCTCTTTAGCTACTTTAAAGAACTTTTCTACTGATTCTTTACTCCCAGGAACTTCTTTTTCAACAGTATCAATAAAATTATCTACTCCAAAAGGCATAGAAACATCCATTTCTTCACCAGGCTTAGTTAGAATAAGCCTAAATGCTTCTGGAACTTGAACAAACTCGGTATCTAAATCAAGTTTGTCTTCAAACATTGTTCTAATGCTTCCTTTATTTGATTTGGGACCGTAGCTAGCAAGCTCATGAAGTGAAGTTTCAAATTCGAACCTACCTCGCACAAAACTTGAAGCAACGCCTCCAGGGAGATTATGCTGCTCTAAACATAGAACTTTTACGCCTTTCTGGGCTAAAAATGCTGTTGCAGACAATCCACCATTACCAGCTCCAATAACTACTACATCGTATGAATCTTCAATTCTTTGTTCATTACTCTCACTCATAATTTCTCTCTCTTTTTTCTATTTTTTAATTATTAGTATTTCATAATTCTTGATGTATTTTAAAGAGTATAATAAGTTTTTATAATTCATCTGAAATTACCTTGAACACATAGACTGGAGATTCTATTAAATTTTCGGGAATATTGATAATTAGATATTCTTGATCTTGCTCCCATTTTAGTTGATTCTCATAACCAAGCAACTTAATTTTTGAATTCTGAGGAATTTTTAATACCAATATCTTTAAAGTTTTTCCTATTGGGTTATTTAAGAGATGAATGTACAGTAATTCATTTTTATGGGTAAATCTAATTTCAAGATTATCCAAAGTGTTGCCCTCAGCTCTTTCCCAAGGACGAGTGTCATAAATTCCCTCTCCGTTAATCTCTAACCATTGACCCATCCCTATTAATACTTTTTTCTGAATATCGGGTATTGTTCCATCTGGCAAAGGTCCAACATTTAATAAAAGGTTCCCGTTTTTACTTACAGTATCTACAAGCATTTTGATTAAGTCGTTAGATGATAGGTAATCCCCTTCTTTTTCCGTTTTATTGTACCCATAAGAATTCCCAATACCTCGATTTGACTCCCATTTCTTATTTTTAATATTTTTATAGCTCGTATACTCGGGTGTAGTAAAATCGTAAAAAAAAGTTCTTCTCATCTTGAATAACTTACCATCTTTATGGAACAACTTATCCCAACGATCATTAACTACTCCATCTGGAAACTTGTTATAATAGTATGCAAAAATTTCGAGGAGATCAAGAAGAGGTGGCGCTCCGATATCGCTCCATAATATTGAAGGTTCGTATTCATCAATTAATTCATACCAATGATTTCTTACATATTCTGTGAATTCAGGTGTTATAACTCCATTAGTCATGTCACTCGTGCGATCTTTAATTGGTTCCGAGTTGAAAGACCAGTCAAAAGAGGTGGAATAATAAAAACCCATTTTCATGCCTTTATTTTTTACCGATTTTGTGAGTTCTCCTACAATATTTCTACTAGCTTTATAATGCTCTTTCAATGGATTTGGGTACTTACTTGGCCATAAAAGAAATCCATCATGATGCTTTGTTACAAGCACAACATATTTGGCACCTGCATTTTTGAAAATTTCAGCCCATTCTTGTGGATTCCACTTTTCTATTTCTTCATTGAATATCGGTATGAAATCATCGTATGCAAAGTCTTCTCCGTATTCCCTATAGTGGTATTCTTGCGTTGGGCTTCCAGAAATCCTTAAAGTATTAAGATACCACTCAGCATACGGATTGTTTTTAAAATAATATTCCTCTCCTACTTCTGGTGATTCTGTGAAACTTAGTTCTTTAACCGCGAATGCCGGCACAGAATACAATCCCCAATGAATGAAAATGCCAAATTTTGCGTCATGAAACCAGTCAGGCACTTTATGACTTCTAATTGATTTTTTTGTAGGTTTAAAATCCATTGTTTAATAAACTAGTTTTTTTTTTCTTTTTATTTTATCTACAGCATCGGCAGAGCAAATACCTACCAAATCCGCACCAGCTTCTAAGGCTAGCTTTTTAATTTCATCTTCAATCATAATAACTCACAAAATGTAATTAAACAAACAATATAAAAAAATTATTTTATTATCCAATTTTAATAAGTCAGCTACTTGCTTGCCTTATTGGTATTTTTGTTTGAGCTTTTAAATTTTCATGTAGTATCTTCGTTACGAGTCTTTCTTTTAAATCTCTATCCTTATCCCACAAATTATTT
>SOKP01000307.1 GCA_004375715.1 Promethearchaeota archaeon
ACTTTGAAGCCCTTCTGTTCAGCATATTTAATTATCATCTCATGCCATTTAATTACCATCTCACACCATGGTGGAGAATTAGAAAAAGCAAAATTAACACCTAACACAAGAATCTTATCTCCTAATTTCCCCTTCCATTTTGTAATTTCATTTTTACATTCATTGGTTTTGAAATAATCCCAATCTGGATTTCCTGTATTAAAAAGATGAAGATTTTTAAGAAATCTGCCATGATGTTCAACAGAACGGTCATCAATCAAACATAATCCATATAATCCGTCTTCTTTGGCATTATCATAATAAGGATTTATAGATGTGTTTTCAACTGAAGAGGGAAAATGAAGACTTAAATTTATCTTCTTTTTATCCCTACTTCCTCTCAACATTCTCAGTTCATAATCATGGTCATCCAATCCTATACCTGCTCCTTCAGTAAGCATAATATCATAATCATCTGGCAATGAATGTACCCTTTTAATTTTACATTCTGATTTTTCTACAGCTTCATTTGTTTCAAAAAGCTTAATAAAAGCATATGGTTGTATTCCAACAGAATTCAAATATCTAATTAGAGATAAAGATGGCCACAATCCTCTCATTCTTGAAATACAAAATAAATAAGAATATTTAGGTTTATACATAATTGAACCTCATTTCTTGTCAAAATAGGAAAAAATGTTCTTCAGTCTTTCTACCAATGTCTTCAAAGTTACCTCCAGAATTCAAATAAGCACGAACCATTCCACTGAATATTTGTGGAAATTCACGAAGACGTTCAGCAATAGCTTTTTCATTTTTGAAATCAGGTGAATTTGTAACCCAAGCACTATCTGGATGCACTCTGTGCCAATAATAAGTACCAAAAGCAATCATCATCTTACAACCATGAAAAGCTTGTCTTAATCCAAAACCAAAACAATCTACAATCGAATCTGGATAACCTCCCGCACGGTCAAAACTTTCTCTTGTGTATAAATAGTTACCATCATGGGAAGGTGCTATAGTATGTGTAAGAATATGTCTAAGCCCGATATATCCTTCTTCACATATTTTATAAATCCAGTCACCTTTATAACCATATTCATAGTTTCCTTCTTCATTTTTTTCTCCTCTAAAAAACTTTACTCTTTCCGTACAAACCATATCCCATTTGTGTTCGTCAAGGGTGCAAATCATCTTTGATACTGTATCCGGAGGGAGATAATTATCTTGGTCAAGTGCAAAAATAAGGTCTCCTTTAGAATTTTCTACACAAGTATTAAAAGCCATTGCACCACTATAAACACCAATATTCTTACCGTGATACACTACTTTCAGATTCGAATATTTCTGTTTGTATTTTTCTAAAACATCCTTAGAATTATCTGTTGACCCATCATCTGTTATAACAACCTCAAAATCAGAAACTTCAAGACCCTGTACAAATATAGAATCAATTGCTTCACCAATCCATCTTGCTCCATTGTAACATGGAATTATAAAAGATGTGAAATGTTTCACTTTATTAAATTCTCCAATTCTCTTAAAGCATATTTACACCATTTTTGATAATACAGTTCATTTTCAAATACTTGTTTCGCTCTACAACCTTTTCCCAACAATTCTTCTAACTTATTTGCATATTCATTAAGAATTGTATTCACTCCTTCAACAGTCTTTGAGAAAAAACTAATAGAATCCCAATCAATGCAATTCTTAAAAGGCCTAACATCTATATCTCCTACCAGAAAAGGAACGACACCAAGTTGCATTGCTTCATAAAACCTGTAAGAACCACTTCCCGTACCCCTTGGGCATAATGCTATATACGATTCAAGCATAGTATCAACAAATAATTGGGTATTCTTACTCGACTCAACAATCTTGACATGTTCATTTTTCATATAATAATTTTTCAAATCACCTCGAATCTTATGTGTCCATATTAAACCCACAAAACTTGCAAGAAATTTCTTTTTGAGTATTGTTAAAATCTGATGCTCATCACATAGCAATGGTATATTGATATCTCTTTCTGATTTCCAAGATGCTGAGAATTGAATCATCCTTCCTGTATTTACATGGGTACCAGGAGCATATTCACATACAGTAAATGTTTTGCTATCATCAATAACAGTTATATCAACTTGACGTTGAATTTCAGGAACATCGTTAAGAGAGTGGTCACGAAGTCCATAGAAATTGTTCCAAAATATTGGCAAATAATGCCAATCGGCTTCTTTAGAATCATTAGTAAGTAACTCAGAATTGTTGTGCAAATAAAAAAGAAAATCTTGCTCCACACCATAAAATCTCTTGTTGTGTATAGGATAATATTGAATATGATTCCTCGGCATAAATTTTTCTTCAACAGGAAGTATATAAATTTTAAGGTTTGTCATCCCAAATATTCCCAATCAAAAGACTTTTTATCAAATGACCAAACAATATTAGTATTTCCATACATACTTTTTATCTTTTCTAAACCATCCTTGGCAGGGGGATGGGGAAAGCCCCATTTCTTAGCAAACAATTCGTGTGTTTGTTTTCCTTCTCTTACAATAATAGGCCATGCCCTTGTCCCACCCGTTTCTCTAACATGTGCATATATAATATCAGGTATCCAAACATTTATTAACCCTTCCCTTAAGGCAGACAAACCCCAATCCTCATCTATTAAAAGTGAAACACTACTCCAAACTTCACATAAACCTATCCTTCTTAACTTTTCACTTTCTATTGCAATAAAATGAGAATAAGGTGCATGACATTTTACAATTGAAGTTGGAAAATCATAATTCAAACCAGAGAAATAAGAAATCCCTTTCCCTACTTTCCAATAATCCTCTTCAAGCGAATGAAATTGAAAAAGTTTTCTTCTTTCCCAAGCATTTTCGTATAAAAAATCATAGTGAAAACCCTCTCTTGTAGATGGCGTCCAATGTCCTTCTTGTAAATAACCATCATCTGTAAAACTAATCCAGCCTATGTCAGTAAAATCCTTTACAGAGTCTTCTATTTTATTTATCAAATTTTTCGTTTTTAATTCTATATCATCATGTGCAATAATAACCCATTTTGATTCTGAACCATATTTAAGAAAAACGTAGTTATGAAATTCAGCGAAAGAAGAACAATAGTCTGTAACAACCACAATATTATTATTCATCGATTTCATACTCTCGATAGACTTTCTTATCTCTGACCCGATAAACGATGAGATTCCCACCACCAAAAGGAAGTCATCTGTACCTATATTTAACAGAATAGAGGAAATACTTCTCTCAACTAAACTTTTCGTAGACAATTTACTTCCAACAAGCATACTAATCAATACTGACATTTATATTCCTCTACAAGAAATCTCTACACATCCTATCTTTTATAAAAACCTGTTCTACAACCTCATGATATGGCCCAATAGTACATCTCGGACATTTGGCTGGGTCAATTGCTTGTATCATTTTTATATGTTGAGGAGAATTCCAATGTTTCAAAACCTCGTAAGGATTAGGATAATGTCTACATAAAACAAAGTCTTTCTTACCTCTCATATCAAGACAAATGGTGTAATCTCCATCAGCCCCAAAAACGGAAGCAGATATTGGTGATGCCCAGCAATGTTTGAATTCGACTTTCCGTTGGAAATTAAACTGAAATTTATGTCGAACTCCATAAACGGAAAAGGTTTCATCTTCAAGAGACATAGCATCCTCAATCTGGGAAGATATTTCATCAAACAAATTATCAAAATCAATATCTGTTTTATTCTTTGTTTTAAGAACATTATCCCATCCAACAGGACGAAGCTGAAAATCATGGACATCAAGAAATTTTGCTAATTTTGCAGCTTCAAAAATCTCTAAAGCATTCAATGGGTGCAATAAAAATTTATAACCAACATCGCATTCGGTGCCAAGCTCTCTAACTCGCTTGGTAAGTTTAGCTATATTATTGCAAGTAATATCAAAAATCTTGGGATTGGAAATCCCTTTTACTTTCATATAGGTACTATTACAACCTGCATCCATCGAAATACCTATCCATCTTGATGTCGAGGCCATAGCTTCTATTATTTCATCATTAAGTAAAGAACCATTCGTAACAGGAGCACATCCGATTCCATTCTTCTTAAGTCGATAATACAAATCTTTTGCAAATGGATTTGTAAGGGGTTCTCCCCCTCCCCCTGCACAGACTGATTTAACACCCCACTCTGCACAAAAATCTGCCAATCTTAATATGTGGTCTTTAGAAAGCATGGCTTGACTACCTTGCATAATTTCAAAAGCATTACAATTATGCACTTTTACTCCATTAGCTATAAAATTATGACAGGTTGTTTCAATGTCATATACGACACTATTATAATTAACTTTTTTAACATCAATAACTTTTACTTTTGTTCTTGCTTTGCTGTTTAATAATTTATCTTTTTTTCTGCTAACAACAGGTTTACACAAATTGAAAAACTTAATAAATTCTTTCTGCCCACCAAATAACCTAAACCCCCTTTTTTCCTCCACAAATTGAAAACCACATAAAGATAAACAATATTTAATTTTATTCCTTATGAGTTTGTTTTGTTGTGATATCCTTAATATATTATTAGAAAAACTACCTTCTGCATCGAAAATTCCACCAAGCCATCCATAAAAATAATTTACATCACCATCATCTCTATGTAACCATTTTCTAAACTTAGAGGCTATTTTTGACTTAGTTAAAAATATTGCTTCCATCTTACGTTTGCCACCATACCCATCTCCAACACGATTACCTTTATATAATTCGTAATTTGCTGCTTTTGCCCATCGTTGAAAGTTTTCTAAGATTTCTACATCATTAACAGCTAACCTAAATTGACATCTATTTTTAGGGTTTTTATGTCTTTTATCTTTAGCATTCCAAAAGCATCCATCCCCATCAGAGATACCACATAACCACCCCTTTTTATGAGCATTGTTTCTATCTTGATAATTACTATACCCAAAAGATGTGATATAATCATTTTTCCTAAAATTTTTCGATAATTTCCATCGCCCCCGACTATCCCAAATTTTATGCTTAGGAGTAGTTCTAATTATTCCCTCCTCCGTCATTATTTCTATGAGCAAAGGAGCATTATGAAACATCACATTTTTTATTTTTGTTTTTATCAAAGATGTATGTTTATTTTTGGCATCTCGATTTCCAAAACCTATAATAACATCTCCTGTCTTTAAATTTTCAATAAACTCATATTCCCAGTTTTCTGTTAAAACTAAAGTCCCCTTTGGCAAACACCAAATACAATTGAAATTACACCTATTGGAAAGGTCTATACCTACCGTTACAGGAGGGAGAAGTTTTAATTCTGCACAGCCTTCAAAATGTTCTCTCCATAATAAAACCTTTGCAGAATTAAACGGATTCCATTGATTAGACCATTCACGACTAATTCTCTTATGCACTCTTACTCCTTTCAATAAATTGATAACCATTAGAATCTTCGGCATATACAATTTTCCAAGTTGCATTTGAAGTAAACCCTTTATGTGTAAAACTTCCTGCTAACTTTCTATTATCTTCTGCTTCAGGGCCTTCCAAAATTCCTCTCCCATTTTCTAAATATCTATGTTCATGTTGTTGGTGAACAGCATATATAACCTTTGTACTATCAATAACTATACACTTTTCTTTTGAGGCTTGTGTCACAAGCCAATTATCATACGAACTTCTCCCTATAACGAAAGGGGGAATATTTGGCCAAAGTCCCTTCTTGAAAACATGGTAATCAATTCCACAAGGAGCGTGAAGTTCTCCTTCTGATTCAACTTTATTTATAAGGTCTTGTCCCCACAAAGAATTTTCAAAATCTATTCTTTCTTTTACATCAATATCGTACCTTTGCCCAACCAAAAGAAAGTTTTCAAACTTTTTTGAGACTTCCACAATACCATCAACAAAATCATCCATCAATATAATATCAGTATTAACAAAAGCCATAGTATCATATTGTGCCATTTCTTGAGCTTTTTCAAAAACATCGTTAACAAGTGGAGTATTATAAGAACTCAATTCAACATTTGGAATAAAATCCATTTTGTATAATTCACAGAATCCCTGGATACCGTTTTCATTACCAACAAGAATAATTTGAGGTGAACATTTCAGAATCTTCCAACTCATCAAAGCATTTCCCTGAATCAAATCCATATGACCTTCAAAGGGTTGAGGTACGGTGAAGATTGTCAACATTACTTTTCTCCTTAATTTGGTCAAGTTCAAACTTTTCGTCTCTTTCCGATTCACCCATCAATTCATTTATAGCGTTAGACCTTTTTGTTCTTTCTCTATTGTAATCCCTAATCCTAAGTGCCCTTCTTCCAACTTCCATCAGACCAAGCTCCCCTTCCTTATCTTTACGAATGTCACTTTCAAGATGCCAAATATTGATATTAATTATCTGAAGCTCACAAATAATTCTTAAGAATTTTCCATCAAAACCATTCTTATCTAAAATAGCAACATATTCTTCTGCTCTTTCTCTGTAATCATCTGAAAAAAATGATTTCTGTAACAGAATAGTAAATCTATCAAACAATTCTCCAGGAGTCATTCCTTTGGTTATAAATTTTTTCTTTTTCATTTCATTATTATCTCCACTATTTTTTCTGCCATCTTTTCCCAAGTAAAAAGTTTTGAACGAGCAAATCCTTTCTCTGCCATTTCCATTACCTGTTTTTCATTTCCAGGCTTAAGAAGAAAGGATAATTCATTTTTTAGACCCCAAAGACTATGGTCTGTAAAGTAATATACACAATCACCACCCACTTCTGGAAGGGAATCTACACGAGAGCAAATCACTGGAGTCCTGCATGCCATAGCTTCTAAAACAGGAAGTCCAAACCCTTCACCACTGGAAATGAAAATCAAACCTTTGGCACCAGCCAGAACTTGGGGAACTTGTTTATCTG
>SOKP01000015.1 GCA_004375715.1 Promethearchaeota archaeon
GGGTAAATTTTTATTTTAGAGTGAGTTATTTGATTTCATAGTTTTGATCAAATACTTGGCTAGGTAAAATTTCTTAGAATTAAAATGTTAATTTCCTTCCCTAATATGGGCCCCAATTGGGTCGCCTTTAAAGCACTCTTTACAAGCCTTGATTTAGATGTGGTCGTTCCTGATCCAACAAATCGAGAAGCAATAAAGATTGGTGTTAAACAAAGTCCAGAATTTGTTTGCTTTCCGTTTAAAGCAACGATAGGAGACTTCGTCAACGCAATAAAGAAAGGAGCAGATACATTAGTCATGGCGATTGACTGTGGACCTTGTAGGTTCGGATTTTATGCTTCCGTGCAGGAGAGAATTCTAAAGGATATGGGATATAAGAATATAACATTAATACCCCTTGACCAGGCCGATCTGCTTGAATTTAACTGGGTAAAAACGCTTCAAGAGTTAAGCGGCCGAAGAGATTTATTTATTTACTCTAAATTCGTTAAAGCTATTATCTTTTTCTTGAAAAAAGCGAAACTCTTAAACGACATTCAAACCGCTGAGGGCGTTTTTCGGGCATACGAACGAAATCAAGGAGACACAACTAACATCGTTAATGATTTATTAATAAAACTTGATGAAGCCAATACTCTTCCAGCTCTCAGAAGTTTTAAGAAAGTAATTAAAGAAGATTTTAATAGTCTTGATATTAATAAAAATCGAAGTCCTTTAAAGGTAGGGCTTTCGGGTGAGATTCACATCAGTTTAGAACCGTATGTGAATCTTGACATTAGACGTAAGTTAGGAGAAATGGGAATCGAAATTCACCAATCGCTAAGTCTTTACGATTGGGTTGTTCACAAGTTTCACCTTAATTATCATAGAAAATGGTTTGAGCATCTTTCGCATCCATATATGCCGATGGACATTGGTGGGGAGGCGAGGTGGGTGCTGGGTGAGTATATCGACAAGGCGCTGGCTGGATTCGACGGATTTTGCCACATTTATCCCTTTTTATGCATGCCTGAGGTCACAGCTCGGACAATTATAACCAATAGGCTTAAGAGAATGTACGATCTGCCAATAATATATTTCTCTTTCGATGAGCAAAGTGGGATGGAGGGGTTTAGAACCCGTCTCGAGGCATTTTCAGACCTGATGCATGGTCGTAGGAATAAAGAAATTAAAAATAATGCTAATTTCGTGTCAAATGGTAATAAAAAGATATATCCTCATTATGGAGACCCATTTTACAACGAATGTTATCAATTAATTCAAAATTCAATTTAGCGGTAAGAATAAATGGAAGAAGTTAGTGAAAAAGTAGTTACAGAAGAAAATAAGAAGGATGCGTTCCTTGGAATCGATATAGGAAGCGTAAGTTGCAAATTTGTGCTAATGGATTCCGATGGAAATATACTTTCCAGCGTATTTTTACGAAATCGAGGTTCTCCTATTGAATCAGCAAAAGCTGGAATGGCAGAATTACGTGAAAACATAGAAAAAAGCGAAAATTTACACGAGTATGCAATACGATGTTGCGGAACGACTGGTTCTGCAAGGTATTTAACTAAAGCTATAGTTGGTGCTGATCTCGCAAAAACAGAGATTATAGCTCACGCTGTTGCTGCTCAAACTATATACCCCGATGTAAGAACAATTTTAGAAATTGGAGGTCAAGACTCGAAAATAATACTCTTACGAGATGGGATAATTATAGATTTTGCTATGAACTCTATTTGCGCAGCTGGAACAGGTTCATTTTTGGATCATCAAGCAGCGCGTCTTGGAATTGATATTGAAAATTTTGGCGATTATGCCATTAAATCAAAAAATCCCGTGAGTATTGCGGGGAGATGCACTGTTTTTGCTGAATCTGATATGATTCATAAGCAAAACGCGGGTTATACAAAAGAAGATATTATCGCAGGATTATG
>SOKP01000078.1 GCA_004375715.1 Promethearchaeota archaeon
ATCTCCACAACAGAAAGTGGTAAAATAGGAACATTTTCATACTCATCTGTAATAATAACATGAAATAGAAAAGGACCATCGCTTTTTAGAGCCTTTCTGATGTTTTCTGCTAAATTTTCTTGTTTTGATATAATTTTAATATTAGATTCTGGAAATCCATATGCTTGTGCTACACCACTTAAATTTACATCATTTAAAGCATATGTTTCAGTATTTCCGGTGGATCCCCAAACTCCATTATCTAGAAGTATTACCATTAAATTCTTTGGTTTTTTATGAGCTAAGATCGATATAGACCCAGCATTCATCAATAATCCTCCATCACCTTCAAAACATATAACCTTCTGATTTATATCTTCTACACATAACGCTAGTCCTAACGCTAATGTATAGGAATGTCCTAGACACGATGTAAGATAGAAATTTCTCGTTCTATCTTTTAACCTATGTAATTCTCTGCTTGGATGCCCTATGTTAGAAACAACTAATTCATTTTCTATTTGGTTTATAATTTCAGAGATCGCTTTATGTCTAGTCATAGTCGCTTGGACTTTGTTCATTGGAATTGCATTACCTTTGAAATTCCGTGTTATATTTTTCTTGCTTTCAATTCTATAAAGAGATTTAGAATGATCAGGTTCCACTAATAATGCTATATTTTGTCCTTTATCATAGTCTATCAATAAATCTTGAAACTTTTTAAGATCCGAAATATCCTTAACAGAACAATGTTTAAATCCAACTAAATCAAGAATCTCTTTCGTTTTTGAGCCAACAGGCTTTTGAGCATTGATTTTCTCATTCTTTAATCCACGGTGACTTATTATTAATAAATTAGGAATTCTGTATGAACCGTTAAGATGGCTATTTAATGAAAGCATCTGGGTGATCATGTTGCCTAAACCTTGATTTTGAATTACCATAGCGGTTTTTCTACCCCCCAGATAAGCTCCGGCGCTCAATGACACCCCACTTTCTTCCCTTACAAGGGGAATGTGAATTAATGGTTTATCTGCTTTTTCTATGTTTTCTCCATCAAGGCCTTCAAGCTTTTGTATAAATTTTAAATTATGCGAGCAAGGTAGGCTGGAATAGAAGGTTATACCATGCTCAGAACACATTTTAAAAATTTCATCATAAATATCCATTAAAACATCATCTTTTTCATAAGATATTGATTAATTATTTATAGATAGAAGTAATAATGATTAATCAAATAAACAAATTTATCAAAATGTAAAAAGAGGTATACAAATGAGAACAAAAGAACAATATATGAACGATTTAGGTAAAATGAAAAGTAATCTTTACTACGATGGTGAAAAGATTGATAGGTTAGACGAACGACAGATGCATTGTATTAACACGATCGGTACAACTTTTGATATGTTTGAGGAATACGGTGATTTAATGAAAGTTAAATCCCATTTAACAGGCGAAACAATTAATCGTTTTACACACATCCACCAAAGCACTGACGATCTCCATAAAAAACAAGACATGACCCGTAAATTGTGTCAAAAGGTTGGCGGTTGCATTCAACGTTGTATGGGGTGTGACGGAGCTAACGCAATATATAATGTTAGCTATGAAGCGGATAAATTAAACAAAGGAGAAACTAATTACCACGAAAACTTTAAGAAATGGATGGAACGGTTTCAAAGGGAAGATTTAATTGCTGCTTGTGCTCAAACGGACGTTAAAGGTAATCGGATAAAGCGACCCGCCGATCAAGAAGACCCAGATATGTATGTTCATGTGGTAGAAAAAAGAAACGACGGAATTATTGTTAGCGGATGTAAAGTTCACATTTCAGAAGCTTCAGTTTCTGATGAAATATTAGTTGTTCCTACAAGATCGTTAAGACCAGAAGATAAAGATTATGCCGTTGCTTTCGCAATCCCCGGTGATTATGAAGGAGTAAAACAAGTTGTTACTATTCACAATCTTAGAGAGAGAGAGCACTTCAAGAGAGGATTCATGCCAGGAGCTACGGATTCCTATATCATTTTTGATAATATTTTTATTCCATGGGAGAGGGTTTTTCTTTGTGGGGAATATCAACATGCAGGGGCTCTTGCGTTATTATTTGCATTATTTCATCGACACAGCTATTCAGGATGTAAGCCAGCAATCGGGGATTTACTAGTAGGTACAGCTGCTTTAGCTGCGGAGTATAATAATATTCATAGAGCTTCCCATGTAAGAAGTAAGTTAGCTGAATTAATTATGGTCACAGAACTGGGCTACGCTGCAGGATATACTGCTTCTGATCTAGGTAAACCAGAAATATACATGCCCGGTGTTGGATTAATTCCCTATGGACCTGGAAGTTTCATCCCAAATTCTATATATTGTAATGTCGGAAGGTGTTTAACGGGAGAAAATGTGTATCGTGAAGCTGAAATAATAACTGATCTTTCAGGTGGTATTCCAGCAACATTCCCGCATGAAAATGACTTTGTTAATCCAGAAACTAGAGACTATCTCTATAAGTATATTACCAGAAATCCTAAAATTTCGCCTCAAAATGCTGCGCAATTCTGGCGATATGTCGGTGATGCGTACTGCTCTGCAACAGGAGGTATTCATCTATTTGGAAGCTACCATGGGGGAGGTTCTCCAGTAATGGAAAGCATAGCAATTACAACCCAGTATGATATTGAAACTAGAAAACAAATGGTAAAGGACATTGCTGGTATTAATGATCAATTGAATGATGAGTTAAAGTAATATCCGAAATTAGTTTTAGAACCAAAAATCGTAAGATAATTTTTATTTTCTTTTTTTTAAAATTAATTCTCCAACAAGAGAATAGTGATTTTATTTTTCAGCCAATTGTATGCTACATGGAAAGAGCGCTGCTTTTGGAGCATCTCCGTGAATTTTGGTTAATTCGTCTATTAAATTGTTCCAATTGTGATATAGTTTCACGGATTTTGGATAAAAATGATATAATTCAGGCTCACTTATATTTGGAGAGAAAAAAGATACTTGTCTTCTTTTAACAAAAGCTTTCCACACGATACTATCACCAATATTTTTATATAGTTTAGCTCCTGTTTCGGCAATCAGACTATGATATCCTCGACCTTCGTATGAAGACGACATCAGAACAATAGTACCCTTTCTGTCGAGCATATTATTTGGAGCGTTCATTAAAAAATTAAATCCCTTAATCGATTGATTTAGCTCAGAATCCTCAGGAAATAGATTGAAGAAGCAAATTTGGTTGTTAATAGTGATTTTAGTACCGTAATTCCGTTTCCCAATTTCCATTGCCTTTCTATGGGCGTCTCTGAAATGTCCTGAGCACATAGCCGCAATATCCCCTGATTCAGTTAAGATTGCATTGATAGAAAAGTCTAATCCTACTTTATCGGCAATATCCTCGATATCCTTTCTTATATCCGTCATTCGACCTATCCCCGCACCGACTCCTCTCATGCCAGCAGAATGATTGGCCTCAAGTGTTCGAATTCCACATACTCCAGGCAATACATTTTTAGCACCTCCACCAAATCCGGCTAAAGGATGAGGAATCACGCCCCCAATAGAAATTTTTAAATCAGAATCCACATAAGTTGAATTAACATCTATTGGCGTGCCTATCTTGGATTCCCCAAGGTTCGTTAGGTTTTCGTAAGGATGATGGTTTTCTATGTTAATTGTATTTACCACATCTTTTCCGAGTTTAAGAATGCAGTCTTGTCTATTCATTGGCTTGTGGGCTCCTAAAGCCAATAAGATGGTGATTTGATCGATACTTATACCTGCTTTATCTAATTCTTCAAGGACATGAGGAATTATTCGGGACACGGGAGTAGTTCTTGTCATATCATCAACAACAATAACTACAGTTTTCTTTCCTCTTGCTAATTCCGATATCTTTTGAGCCCCAATTGGATTTAAAATCGATTGCTTGATTTCATCATCATTTAAAACAGGTCCATCAGCACCATTCATCCTACAAACGGATACATCCCAGGAATCGGGAAAGGATAATTCCAAAAAATCAGGATCTCTCCACGCTGCCCAAGGGATTTGAAAAGATTTTACCATTTTTTACAGCTCAGACTACTAATATAATTCTGATTTATTTTTAAGCATAAATAAAAAGAATTTAAATTTGAGATTATTTCTTAATGTTTTCTCTTATAAATTCTACAATATCACTTGTCATTGACCCCGGGCCATATACATTAGCTACGCCAATTTCCTTTAATTTTGGAAAGTCTTGGGCTGGAATAACGCCTCCCACCAAAATTAATATGTCGTCAAATACGCCCTTTTCTTTTAATAAATCGATCACCTGTTTCGTATACGCAAAATGAGCTCCACTATGGATAGACAAGCCAAGAACATCTACATCCTCCTGAATCGCAGCTTCAACAATCTGATTGACATTCTGAAATCCTCCGAATATGAGTTCCATTCCAGCATCTCGTAATGCTCTGGATACTACAATACCACCTCGCCAATGACCATCAATACCCGGTTTTGACATTAAAACTCTAATTTTTCTATTACTCATAGTTAACACCTCAATTAAATGGATAGGGGAGGTTCCCAAATACCCCATATTTCTCTGTAAATATCACATATCTCGCCAACTGTCGCTCCTTCTTTTGTAGCTTCCATTATTATGGGCATGACATTCTCCTCCTTCTCGCATACAATTCTAAGCTTGTCTAAAATTTTCTCTAGCTTTGCGTTGTCTCTCCTTGCTTTTAATTTGTTAATCCTATTAACTTCGATATCGATAGCTGTTTGCGATGTTCTGAAAACATCAGTAACCGTATCATAAGGTACCTTGTACTTATTGATACCAAGCATGATTTCTTCCCCTTTCTCCATGCGAGTTCTTCTCTTATGGAAAGCATCTCTCATCTCTTTATAGAGCCAACCTGTAGATAGTGCTTTATCGATGGACCCTACTTTTTGAATTTTATCCATGTAGTTCCATACTCGTTCCTCGACCTCATCAGTCAACCATTCAACATAATAGCTTCCAGCCAAGGGATCTATAGTATTAGTAATTCGAGTCTCATCTGCAATCACTTGTTGAGTTCTTAACGCTACAAGAGCCGCTTGTTCTGATGGTAAGCATATTGCTTCGTCGTAAGAGTTAGTATGAAGAGATTGGCACCCCCCTAGATTAGCCTCTAACCCTTGTATCGCTGTGCGAACGATATTAATCAGGGGTAACTGGGCAGTTAAAGAGCTTCCTGCAGTTTGTACGTGAAACTTAAAACCAAGATTTTTGGGATTTTTCACTTCATATCGATCTTTCATGAGCTTATACCAAATTCGTCTAGCTGCGCGGTATTTTGCTATTTCCTCAAAAAAATCTTTATGAGCGGCTAAATGAAAAGCTAGTCTACCTACAAAATCATCAGCTTTCCAACCCCTCTCGATTAAATTATCAATGTGAGAACAAGCGCTCGCAAATACGAAACCTAATTCTTGAACCGCGTCTATGCCACCTTCTCGATAATTATATCCCGTAAAATTGATTGGATGCCAAAGAGGAACATTTTTCTGAGCTACCGTCCATTCAATAAAATCACAGGCAACCCTTAACAAATGGTTTGGTGGACTGTTCTTGTACGGGATGTACCCGACCGTCATCGTTAAAATATCGTTTTGCGTTGTTCCCATCAAATTTTTTAAATCATAGCCGCGCATTTTAGCCATGTTGAAATACATTGCACAGACGGGAGCGCTGGTAAAGGGCTCAACGACTAAAGCTACGCTAATTTTATCAATGGGTATATCTTCAGTTAGAGCAAAAAGACTATCGATGCAATAGAGAGGTACACCAGATGTACCGACCTCTGGAGCGCCATCTGGATTCGTTGGATCTATACCGTTAAATGTGAGGGCATCTACAGCAGCACTGAAACCTGTTTCACCATTTTCGTATAAATACTTCCATCTCAGGTTCGTCTCTTCAGGAGTTCCATGCCCTGAGAATAATCTCATCGTCCATAATCGGCCTCGATACATGCTCGGATAAACTCCTCGTGTAAATGGTTCTTGTCCAGGAAAATTTACCGTATCTAAGTAGTCCCCCTTAACATCCAATGGCGTGTAAAGCCTTTTTATAGGAATTTCAGAATCAGTTACGAATTTAACATCGCGCTCTTTTGATTCTTTTAATTTTTCTTCCCACTTTTCCTTTTCTATTTTGATTTTTTCTAAATAATCTTTGTCAAACATGGTTAAAAACACATTAAATTTAACTATGTATGGTAAATTTTCATTCAATTTAAAATAAATTTATGAACCTGAAAAATTTGAACATAAAATATTTATCTAATTTTTTTCTGCATTTTATAAAATAGGCTTTTTCTGTAAAGCTGGAAAAGAATGATTTTATCTTTATAGAAGCTGATGAAATAAGAGGTATAAAATGCCTTGAAAATTTAGTCGTTCTTGGAGTCCAAGACGGACACTAGAACACCCTTTTTTTTATTTATCATGTTTCTAGTTATTAATTCTTTAAATCTATATTCGTAAAAAAAAAGAAGAAAACAAAGTAATTTTTAGTTCTGAAATTCATTACGGAATTTTACTAATCTACCTGGTTGATTTGACATTATAGCGTCTATGTATTCACCATTGTGTTTCATCGTAAGAAATTTTTTCATTGATCTTTTAAAAAGAATGCCCCATACACAAAACTTGAAGCCGTGTTCTTTAACTCTTTTAAATAGTTCGAAATCGGCGTAATTGTAGTTTACATTAAAGCCTTTAATGTTTAATTTTCTCATATCTTCGAGTTCTAGATGTTTATCTTCAATTACTAAATGTTTTAAGAAGACAGAATTGATCAAAGTTACATTTTTATCGAAATTTCTAATT
>SOKP01000192.1 GCA_004375715.1 Promethearchaeota archaeon
TAATGTAAAGAAAGATAAAATCTTAGCATTTTTTCGCTCGTAATTTTCGCTTTGACATTGTTGCATGAATCTGGGTTAGCTCCAGAAATTGTTTCTGCCCTTTTCTCTTCATATAGAAAGTTTACTAAAATTTCTACGAAATCTTTTGTTCAAGAAGATATTGTTGAACAGATTACAGTCACTGAATGGGAAGCCGGAGAGTTAATCGAATCGAGGATATATCGAGACAGTTTTGAAAGCGAATATTTTGATTCGAACGAATTTATTACCATTGCAAACTCCGAAAATGGTCGAGAAACAGAACTTCCTATAGGATATTCGCCTTCTTTCTTAAACAATTCAAGAGAAGGATGGGCGCGCGACGGCGTTTCTGAAAGATTCGATCAAGTTACTATTATTGACAACAATCAAGGAATAGACACGGTTAACCTTCATCAAGAAACGCTTACGATTAGCATACCAAGTAGGTTTAGCCCCTATTACGATCATCGCGTAACTTCTCAAGAAGAAGCTGTGCAGAACACGGCCTTCGAGATAACTGGAGTTTTGCTCGTCCCTTCAGACGGTAAAGTTTATTACACTTCAGACAAAGACGCGTTTAAATCAGGAGACGCGAAGACTTCTGGTTTGTACTTTTACTATGATTCGGATTCAGATAGTTTTTACGAAACTGTTTATGTATTAGCACCAGACCTCGACAACGATGGAGTTTACGAAGTTATGTCGATTGGTTATAACTCAGACAACGAGCACGATTTTGCGCCATACGAAAAAATTACAATAGACGAACCTGTAATTAATAGAGACGATTACAAGCAACACATTTCGACTGAGACGGCTCAATATGGTAATTGGGTTTATGATTTTGCTAGATTAGAAGAAAGAGTAGAAACCTTATTTCCAAAAGAAATTTACGATGGCTACGAACCAAAAGATGATCTTTTCGAAATTTGGAAGTTAGTAAAAAAAAGCGATCAGAACTATAAATTTTCCCAGTTGTTCTACGAGGTTAGGCACAAAGAATACGACAAGACTTCTAACGATTACTACAAAAATTTCGAAAGAGACATAGGGGAACAAGTTTTTGCTACTTTAGTTGCTTCTGGGGTTAGTATGGCAATCACGGCGATATCTTTAGGTACTGCCACGCTACTTGCTCACGCAGCTTACATCGTTATTTACGCTACGATAAGAAAATTTCAAATGGATATGAAAGCTAGAGAAGCTGAGGCGATGGAGCGATCCACCTCTTTCTTACCCGAAGGGATAGATAGAAACGAACCCACTTCGTTAAATCAAAAAATTACAAAAGACGAGTTTTGGGGAGATAGTATGCCAGCAGCCCTCTCAGGTCACCCCGGAGCCTATTATACTACCGTGATGGGAGGTGAAGTTGGCACTCAATATACGGCTCAGGCTATCGTTTCGCCCCCAAACGACGCGAGATTCTGGAACAAAGAAAACGGAATGCTCGGTTATTTAGAGAATAACCTATTTACTCTAGGACACGGCGATCCCGATTTGTTTACCGAACTCGACTTTGACAACCACAATTTAGATTATCTATTAGTTTCTAGCGAATTATACGCCTATAACGACGAAGAACACGTCATTTACGTAGAAGATCCTTCCTTAGTAGAAATATTGTTAAACCCTGAAATTATTCAAAAACAATTCGGGACGATGATAACGGCAGAAATTTACGTGTTAAGCGTTATTAGTACGCGAGATTCTTACGCGTTTAGGCAAAATACTTTAGGATACATAACAAAAGAAGTACGACAAGCGTCCAACGGTAGTTTAACTACTATCAAAGCTACGTCCGTCGATGGTCAACCAAGATACGTGTTTACTACTGAAGACGACGTTGTTCCGGAATCTACCTTATTCAAACCTTTAATCGTAAGCCCCGACAGATACGAAGAACTAGAAAACCAAGGTTTGGTGGACGGATATATCGTAATTGACGTGCAAGCATCTGACTCAACGGTCGCTCAAGGTATTGATTCCAGCGAGATGACAATCACCGAAAAAGGTCTTTATTCCGCAAAAATACCTTTAGCAGACACTTTTGGAGGATTTAATTACCCAATTAAGAGCGTTATCGCGTACGAGATGAACGGCGATCGCTCTATCAATTCACACTTACTTACAACTTCAGATTATACCTTAGACGTAGGGAACTTATATTTCCACGAATCGCTCGAAGAATTAGTTTCTACGCCAGATAATTACTTAAAATTTGTAATACAAATTGCCAAAATTATTCCCGACGACGGTTCCGAAGAAATTAAAAGAGACGCTTTAAACATAGCAACTACTTACGCTATAATGGATTACTTCGATCAATACACTTTCGCCCAGACATCAGCCCAAATGATAGCCGAAATCGGTTACACGGAAATTATGACGGTGACCTCAATGGCAATCTCAGCCCCCTTCATTGCGCTAGGCTCTTACGCCGTAGGTGCTTACATAGAAGCTTCTGCTATTGCCAGTACAGCCGCTCAAAAACTCATAGCTGATACCGCACAAAAATCCTTAGTCAAGACTATGGTTTCACAATTCGCCTTAAAACCCCTCTTATATCAGGTAGGCAAGCAAGTAGTAATAGGCACAATTAAAGAAACCATAGAAGAAATCGTGGTGGACGGATTTTTCGAGACGGCTATCCAAAGCGCAGTTCGGATGGTTGGTGGTCCTAACGATATGGGTCATTGGATTTCGACGCTATTCACATCAGCTCGAGAATCTATGAATTTTGCCTCGTTGACCGGTATAGGCACACAGTCGCAACAACAAACATTTGCGGGACAAGTTCAAACGGCAATGGGACAAGACGTCGAATTCCTAGCCAGCGTAATGGATCTTAAACTCCAATACGAAGACGACGTGAGCATCGCACAAGTTGCTACCGCGAACGAACAATTTTTAACCGCTAAGATGAACGAATTTGGAGTATTAGAATCATCAATACAAGAATCTAAAATTTCGGTCGGTAGATTGTTGGCTACGGGAATTTTTACGGGACTCGCCATGTTAACGCCTTCTCTTGCCGGGTTTAATTTATATGGGGCAAGCAAACTTATAGGAGGTGTCGGGAGTAAAATCGACGCAAAAATCCAAAATATGTTCTTGGCTGCGAGAAACTCGAAGATGCTCTTAAAATCTGCCGAAAATTTAAAGAAACAAGAAGTTGAGTTGGGTAAGAAACACATCGATCCGCAATTAGACGGTATTAAACGGGAAAATACGCCTAGAGTTTCTAACATTCCTGACACTTCTAGCACCTTACTTGAAAGCATTCCAGTTGAAACTTCAGTCGTAATAGGTGGAGGGTATAGTAATTTTATGTCTAAATTCGGATTCAGCGGCGGGCGTCCAATAACAAGTCAACAAATTATCCAAGAAGCAATAAACGAAGAAATAAGAGCTAAAGGTCTCTTAATTACCGAATCTTTAAGGCAAGTCGAAGCTCTCGGTGGAGGAATCGTGGCCCAAGGCGACCTTGGTCAGACTTTACTAGCAATTAGAGCCGAAGACAAATTGAATACTAGAGAATTCGGCGAAATTGTCAACATTTTAACAAAATATTACGAAGCGATTCACACAGGGAAAGATTTATCGGAAATTAAAGGTATTTATGACGCAAGCGCTTATCACATCCTCGGATACATTAGTAGAAAATTCGACAACAAAGAGATGTTAAATACTTTTGAGGAAGATGTGCTTGATCTCATAATAGATATAATGAAATCAGCTCAAGCGTCTTCCAAAAACATTTATAGCGGACTTTTTTCACGGCAAACTTGGGAAAAAACCATGAAAAGTCAAGAAATACCATCTGGAGTTGCGCCTTTTTACAAGATGTTTCTCTCAAAAGTAGCAAAGACATTGTATCGAAACGGAGTAATTAGTACCGATCCTGATACAAATCTTCTTGGGTCCGTGCAAGAATTCACATTAGCGATTGGTAGGTCTAAAAATAATCTATGGAATCGGATAAGCTCTATGAATCGTGCTGATTTATTTGGAGCAACCGAAGATCTTTTATACGAAATTTATGTAAATCTCGAAAATTTAATTTCCACCCGTTTATCTAGCAGTGTGTCTTATAGTGCCATAAGCGACCTTCGTCAAGATTTCGATTTCATAACATTTATCCAAGGAGATATGTCCAATAACTTCTTTTATGAAGAAGCTAGATTGTTGATTTATAAAATTAACGATATCATCTCAGGTGCTTCAGCTATACCTAATTACGATGGGACTTTGGCATCTTTGAACGATGTTTTAATAAGTTTTGAAGTTGTAAAATTTTATATCAATTTAAAAGATGCCAAGCTACCGCCTTCGTTAAGATTAGTAGCCAACTTAAGAACATCTATCGTCAATAATTTAGGACCATATATCACATCAGCGCAATTAGATAAAATACTTTATTTAGTAGATAATTTTAAAATCTTATTATTATCGTTTCACAATGGTATAGATTTGTTGGAAAGTTATGAGGATAGTTATAGAAAAGCGCTTATTAACGATTTAATCAATTCGAAGTTCACGCCAATCTTAGAGCAATGCTCTTCTCCAAATTCATTATCAGATTTACTTTTCGGGAATCGGTATGATTTAAATAATAACTTTTTCCGTGATATTTACAGTCGACCTCATTTACATATCTTACAGCATATCAAATTGAGGGTACTGTTATGGACAACCGACGATTTTAAAAGCGAAGGTCACATCGATAAGGCTACTTTAGATTTATTAAGAGAAGAAATAATTTCAAAAATAAATAAGTTTATTTCAGGTCAAAAAATCTTTGAATATTACGAGAAAGGGCGTGGTAGTTATTCTGAAGCTGTTAATTACTTAACTAATGGATATATATCATCTGGATACGAGAAAGACCTAGTAGTATATAATGCCTTCCATCGTGCAGTAACCGCTTTTACAGGTGATTCGAAGATGTCTAGAAACATATTAGGTCATATGATTGGATCATCTGGACTTTTCCAAGCATCCGAGGGTCATCACTTTTCTATAAAAATTTTTAGAAAGATGGTCAGTTTTCTAGAAATGCTTATTAGAGACGATTTAAGTCCTTATTATATACCAATTGGTCATTACGATTTTATGGGACGGCTGACTTTAATTCAACGCCAATCTATTTACAAAGAATCATTGGACGCGATTCAAGAACACATGGCAGAATTTGGTATTGATAGACCTAAAAATTGGCTTGATGAAAATGTAATAGCATATCACGTAATTAAGGGATTAAAAAGGAACATCGGTATGGACTTCTTAAGCTTCACAACTTTAGACAAAAATATTTTTATCAAAACTGCTGAAAAAATTCTTAATTTCGCTCGACACCACTTCAGGAACGATTTTTTCAGAAAACTTTCGAATTACATCCAAGACCAAATTCTTACTAGTAATTTTTATCATAATAAATACAAATCATATTCCGAAGCTGAGATACTCGTAATTATTAACGGGTTTGATAAAATGATGGAAATGAAAGGCTCGGGTATAGCTGGCGCTATTACAAAAAGCGATGTAATAAATATTTTCACAGGAAACGAATGGGTGCTCTACGGTCCTGATGGAAAGGGCGGAAAAGATGGAAAAACAGGATGGTTCTTTAGTAAAAAAGGATTTGATAAAATGCTCATCGAATTTAACATAAGAAAGAGTTTACTTCAGAAAGAAGGGTTAATACAATTTTTGGAAAAGAAATATGACACTGTATACGAACGGTTCTATCTTAACTTTCCGCACGGTTCGGGTATAAGCATTGCAGACGCTGATGGATTTTACTCATTAGTCGTCCCCCAACCCACGCTAGGAGATTTCGGTGTATTTATGAACTTTGATGCTGGGTTACTTTATCCAGAATACTAAAGTTTTTATTCCTTTTTTTTTATTTGTTTAAGGCTAAATAATTCTTTAAAGAGGTTGCAATTAAATACTGAATCAATTATGTGAATATTGTGAGAGATAAAAAAATTATTGCATATAAAAACAGGCAAACCAAAAAATTTGCATTCAATTTAAGAAGACTCATCTCAGAAGCAGTAATGTATGAATGGAGTCGTTTAGGTGACAAGCAAAAAAATAAATCTACAGTAGAATATATTAACATTGAAAATAAGCGCAATGATTTGTACAAAACTTTAGACGCCTCTATCTGTTTATGCCCCGGTTGCAATCAAACCGACAAGGATATGTACTATAACGCTACCGCAGAAGTTTGGTTCTGTACTCAATGTGTTCAAGAATATCGCGATTTCTACATCAAGGAATTTAGTAAAAATGAAAAAGATTTATTTTACGAATCATTCTTATGAAACTTCCATTCCGATTCTTTTTCGCAAAGAGCCCTTTTATGGTTTCGGAGAAGTCTTCAAAATTTACCAGTGAGGGTGATTCAATTCCCAGCTTTTTGTTGAATTTAAATATTAATACTAAATATATAGATGAAAATGTTTTTTAACAAGTTTATTAATGTTAGCAAATTTTTTTATATCAATTAAACGGTTTAAATCTTGGATATCTAATAGTTTAAGTTTGTATTTACTATTGAAGTCATTTGAGAAACCTAACATAAGGTTTTCTATAATTTCATTTTTTTGATTAGTAATAACAACTAAAGCATACCCGTAATCATTTTCGTATCTAACAACGATATCTGATTTCTTTGTTTGGATCACATCGATTTTATCGGTTTTATCGATAAACTCACTAAGAATATGGTTTAAACCTATAAGAATGGTGCCCCATCTTGCTGACTCAATTTTGTTATCTGTTGCATCACCGAAATTATATGAATAAAGCACGATCCCAGATTTATGGTAAATATTTACTGAGTATATTCTGTTTGGTAATATGAAAGACATCTCTGGTTTCTTAATAAGCATGATATAATAAGCAAAAGATGAACCCCACAAGATTACAATGTATATTTCTCTATAGATAGTTTCTTGAACTGTTATGTATAGCAGCAGCATAATCACAGAAATAGAATAAACCAGTGTATTCAAAAAAAGAGTTGAACTATCATTTTTATTTTTTGTTTTGTTGTAAATTATGACCGCAATATAGAGAAAATTAATCGTAATGAACAATTCGAAGAGAATGAATACAATACTAGTGGCAAAACTAAATTCAAAATACATGTTAGTAGGATCCATTATTGAAAACATTGGTGGAAGTGGACCATTTAATGTTAGAGTTATTGAATCAGGAGTTGCCAAAGCGCCAACTAATAGCCCAAAAAGAAGAGTAAAATAAATGAAGGGAAAAGGTTTAATTTTTTTGTATTCGTTAAAAAAAGAATAAATTATGGATGTAATTAATAAGGTTATAAAACCAGTTACTAATGATATTTTCCACAGTAAGATATTGACATCATAAGATATAAAAATAACTACTGAAAAAATAAAAAATGTAGAGTATAAAATTCCTGCTATAAATGTATTTGCTATATTTAAATACGCAATTAATTCTGTACCGTATTTATTACGATGTTTAAAAATTTGAATTATTGTATAAGTGCTTAAGATGAAGATGAGGAAATAACCAATTATTAAAGATGTTGAGATCGTGTAATTCATATTTTAAGGTGTAAAAAATATCTTCTAATTATCTTATTGAAATACAAAAATCTGTGAGATTTCGAAGAGGTATCAAATAAAAATATACTTATTTAAATATAGAAGAAACACTCATTTTTAAGAATTACTCAAGAACCATTCATGGAAGAGATAAAAAAGTAGTGTAACTAAATCTTTAATATATTAATCTTTTAACTCATTCAAAGTATTGGTTCAATATATTTAATCTACTCGGCTAAATTTTATTTCTAATTTTTAAGCCTCTGTTAAATAGTGGCTAAAATTTTTAATGACAAGTTTATAAGCATTTTTAAACTTAGAAACATCAATTAAACGGTTTAAATTTTGTAAGTTTTCTTCATTAATTTTGGAAAAATCTTGCATAAATTTCTCTACAGCAGATTCGAGAATGTCATTTTTGTGTTTGGCAATTAATAAGGCAGCATAACCTAATTGAGTATTAAAATTAAAAACTACTGCACGGTCTTTCATTTTTATATGAGTTATTTGAGCTTCTACATTAGATAGGTTAGCCAAAATATGACTTATCCCAATAAGAATACTTCCTTTTAATAGACTCTCATCAACTTCTTCTCTTGTCTGAAAGTTAAAAGAATAAAGTAAAATCCCTGACTTATGGAAAATTATTAGATCATATATCTTATTTGTAATAACAGCAAATAAATTAGGTTTATTAATGATAGCAACGAGAAAAAATCCAATACTAATGAGATACACTAGTGAATGAAGTAATTTAAAGAATGTAGCTAAAGTAATAAGATATAATATGTAAAGAAAAATATGTAAGCTAAAAAGAAGAATAAAGACAAAATTAAATTTACCTAGTTTCTTGTCAGCAAAGTTATGATATCCCTTTATTTGTATAACCCAAGAAAACAATATGATACAAAAATTGAATAGAATAATCGAGGTTAGTAATTCAATGTGATTAAATAAGTAGAAATATTCAAAATCTTTCTGGATAACAGAAAAAGAATCGGGAACGAAGAGCAGACTTAGAATAATTCCTCCTATAAAAACATAAAACAACATAGGTAGAAATCTTACCTTACTATCTTTATTTAATTCGAAGTTATGGATTGAAGCAAACATCCCTATTGAAAAACTTCTTGCAATAATTGAAATATACCATATTATCAATGCAAAGGTGGTATTGAAATAATTTTCTGCTGACAAATTAAACGATATAAAGTATGTGATTTCGCTTAAGAAGTAAATAATAATTACTGCAAAAAATCCTACTCTAGTTTCATATTTTCCTCTATTTAATAATACATAAATTATACCAACTAGAAAGATTAAAACAAAAGTACTAATAAATATGCTCGCAATCATTTATTCTATAAGAAATCTTTGGTAATGAATATCTATTACTTTTTCTTCAAAACAAATTGACAAAGTCTGATATAAACATATATGGTCTAGCACCTTATAAGAAGTTTTACATGATAGGAATTATAAAATGGAACAATTAATTCTCATCTATTAATTTCCATATTCTTGAAAAACTCGTAATTAAATATAAAACTGTATTCTGGTTAATTAGAAATATAATCTGAAAAAATTTATTTGATTTATAATACCTAATACCGTAATTCATGAGCGATTTTCAACAATTCCTAATAGATAAGGGAATAATTACAAACTTAATAAAACATTATGGAATCGATTTAGAAGATAAAGAAATATTCGATTTCATCCATAATACTATCGAACATTTAACTAAGATTGATACAAAAGAAATTAATCATATTAAAGAAAAGGACGATCACAATTATGATCTGGACTCTATAGCAAAGTACTACGAAAAGATTGTCCCTCATAGCCAAAGAAAAACAACGGGTGAATTTTTTACTCCCATTCAAATAGTAGATTATATACTAAAAAGTGTAGGGTATACTGACCAGCACGATATTCAAGATAAGAAATTAATTGATTTAAGTTGTGGATCAGGGAGTTTTATAATTAGAGCAGTTAACATTTTAACTAAGAGGTTAATAACACATACTAATTCAAAAGAAAATTCAGAGTTATTTCCCATCCAAGCAGAGCAAATCATTAATAGAGTTAAAGATAATATATACGGTATCGATATAAATCCAATTGTTTGCATTTTATGCCAAATCAACATCTACTTTACTCTTTTTAGCCTAATTAAAATTATTATAAAAAATAACAAAGCTTACGATGTACCTGAATTTAATATCTTCAATAAAGACACACTCCAACTTAATTTTAATAATAAATACGACTATGTAGTAGGAAATCCCCCTTATTTATTTATACGCTCGATTCCAAAGGATTATAGAAAGCATATTGAACATCTGTCTCTGGAGACTAATATAGGACAATACGACTTATATCAGTTATTTATCGAAATTGGAATAAAAATCCTGAAAGAAAGCGGAAAACTGGGATATATCGTTCCCGATTCTCTTTTAGCGTTATCAAATCGGAAATTATTGAGAGAGTATATTTTGAACTATACTAAAATTAATGAAATATGTGTTGTAGGTTCAGGGTTTAAGGATCCCGTTGTTTCTAATATTATTATGTTCTTGCAAAAAGAAGCAATAGGAGAACAACGGTTAAAAAATAAAATAACAATAAAAAAAGCTCTGAATGATCAGATGGTATATTTTCTACAACAGGATAATATGGTAAAATGGGATTTTAAATTTCTTATTCACCTAACTCAAAAAGATATAGAAATCTTGGAATATTTGAATTCAAGCTTTACTAGTTTAAAAGATTTAATGCTCGATCCACAATTTGAGGTTTCAATAAATAGAGGAGTTGAATTAGGGAAAGAAGGCGATGTAATTTACTGCGACTTGTGTAATAGATATTTACCACTGCCAAAAGGTAACTTTCTTTGCCCTAAATGTGGATCGCCATTGGAATCGAATACAGTTGAGAAAATTATTGTTGATACCATCCCTAAGGGTTTAGACAACACTTACAAACTCTTCGTTTATTCATTGAACAGATACTTTATAAAAGAATATAGGTACATCAAGCTAAATGTAGATGGAATCAACTATAAAGACTCAAACAATTATACTAACCGAATCGTTATAAGACAATTAAATCAAGAAAATCTCATATGTGCTGCCTACGAAAAGAATGCATTAAGCTCTCAATCAATATATAACATTAAAATTAGCCGATCTCCCATTGCAGAATTTAACCATTTTTATCTTTTAGGTCTGATAAACTCTCGTTTACTGTCATATTACTTTTTAAAAACTTTCGGTTCATACAAGGTATTATTTCCAAGAATTTTGATCGAAAAACTAAAAGTTCTTCCTATTAAAGTGCCTTCAACTAAAAAGGAAAGAGACTTGTCTGAGAATATAAAAGAGAAAGTTAAGCAAATATTAGATTTCAAAAATCATAATAAAACAAAGATATCGACCTTACAGGATCAAATCGATTTACTTGTGAATGATCTCTTTCAAATTAATGAAAGTGATTATTACCACATCTTAAATTCATTAAATAATCTTAAAAATTAAAAAAATTAATTAATCAAATTATAATTTGGGTATAAAACTAGGAATTTGAGGATTATTTAAAACGCGAACAGATTTATTTTACAAATAGAGCCAAAGGCTAATAACTAACAGAGAAAAAAAGTATAGCAATCGACAGGAATACTAAATTTGAAATAGTGCGTTAAAATTTCGCTATTTAGAATGATAATATATATCTTTTTTAGTTAGTACCTTTTTACCTACATACATTTTCAAAATAGTATCCCATTTTTCTGCCAATTCTTTTAAACCGGTTTTTTCAAAAAGGTCTACAGCTCTAAACAAGATTTCTTCCATTCGGTTCTCTTCAGACCTATTTTCTGTTAAAGGTAAATTTTCTAACATAAAATAATGAAAATAGTATTTGAATAAAAAGAGTAATAATATGGAGATATAACCTAAAATATTGGATTCCAATTCCTCTGAGAAGACCCTATTACACTACCCTAATACCTTAAAAAGAAATATTGTATGAGAAACCAGAAGAGACAGTTATTCCTATCTCTTTTATAGCTATATTTATATTATTTAAATCTATAATATTTTTAATAAGACTTACTTAGAAGTTGAGATCTATGGAAGGATTACCTAATATTGATTTACTTGAATCGTTATTAGAAAATTACATGTTTGATATTGATGGTGCTATCGCAGTGGCAATTTGCGATCGAGATGGTTTTATTATCGCTTCGAATAGTAAAGAAAAAGCCGGAACAGAATCTGACTCTGTGATGGGCGCTATCTCAGCGTTTCTTGATATCTATATCGATCGGATAAAAAACGAGTTCAAGACGCAAAGTAACTTCTTCAATATAACATCTATGCAAGAGAAGAAATTTGCGTATTGCTCGATGGGGTCACATTCGATATTGACTACTATCGCTGATCCAACAACATCTGATTTAGAGCTACGAATCTATTCTGAATATATAGCGGGAAAAGTAGAACTTGTTCTTGATGGATTTGAGATTGTTTCTACAGAGATACCGGAGATAATTCGCGTTTTATCAAAAAGAAGGGAAGGAAAATTACCAAAAGGTCTATTCACATCAAAATTAATTTTAACGGGCGATTTTAAAGTAGGAAAAACATCTCTCATAAAAAGATTTATTGAAAATTTGTTTTCAGAAAGTTATATCTCAACAATAGGGGTTGAAATTTCTAAAAAAACCTTAGTAATGGACGAAGACACAAAGATAAATTTTGTTTTATGGGATATCGGTGGGCAAATCTCCTCAATGGCACCGTATAGGCATAGATTTTACGAAGGAGCGAGCGCAGCTTTTATTGTAATAGATAGGACCCGTCCAAATAATCTAGAAAGTGTAAATAGGTGGTATAAAGAAATTTTAGATTCGGTTTCGCGGAATATCCCGGTTGTGATAGTTGGAAATAAATCTGATTTACAGGATGAATTAGTAATTACCGAAGAAGAAATAAAAATTGTTGCTAAAGAACTTGGTTTCCACTACATTTTAACATCAGCACTCACGGGAGAAAATGTCAACGAAGCGTTCCTTTATATTGCTTATAGATTTATTGAAAAAATTTAGCGTCAAATATACGAATGTTTTAAATTACTTACTTATTCTTAATTTAATGAGATTATTTTAAATTATAATGTAATTATCTTAAATTCAATTCAAGGAGGTTATTAAAGAATAGTACTAAAAGTTATATTCAACGAGATTTTGGCTGCTTGAAACCAATCTGGCTATTTAATGGGCTTTTCCATTAAGGAATTAATGTATAAAGGAAAATACCTTATAGCACTGACAGAACAAGTGTACGCTGGTCCGTGGTTCAGTTTTAAACTTAAAAACAAGAGTTTAGAGCCTATTGGTGTGCTCCTAAAAAATGTCGAATCAACTCCGATCTATAAAATGGTTAATAGTCGTATGGGAACCACAATTAATCGTATTACGCTTGATTTTGATATAAAGGAATACCTAAGAAAATTAATCACCGAGAACAAGATCAAACTGATTGTTCTTAGTGAAAAAAATTCTCTGATTCGGTTATACATTGATGTATTCAATCGCCCTAATGTTCCTTATATCAACGCATTCTTTACGATAAAAAACATTTCAGATTATGATTTATTAGATTTTTCGTTATATTTCGTTTTTGATTTTGATATCAATGGGCTAGACGGTTTTGATAACGATTTATCAGGTTATGACGAAAAAAACGATGTAATTTATCAATATGATGATACTGGTTTATATGGAGGGTTTTCTCCAATATCTAGATCAACATATTATGAAACTTGTTTAACTAAAGATTTCAATATTAGCAGTGAAAGATTGAATCTATCTAATACGCTATACGGTCAACCAGGAGAGATTTTATCAGCTTTACAAATTGAGTTTAAAACATTAAAACCAGATCAGTCGTTTCAGACAGCTTTAACTATTTCTGGAGCATTTAGTAAGGAGGAACTAATAAAAAGCATTAACGAAGGTAAAATCAACGCAATGAAGTTTTTGTCTCAAGTAAACAGATCGGTTAAATCGAGCCAGAGAAATGAACAAGAAGAAGCTTTCATTAAACTTAATCTCAAGGAATCCGTTGATTGCAATGATTAAACCGAATTTAATGATTCAAATAAAAAAATCCAAAATGGAAAGTTATTTGATGAATACTCTGCGAGAGGTAGGTTTAATAAAACTCTTGATTACATTTTAGAGGAAAAAATAAGATGTATTGAAATCATCTGTGAGAAAATCACTCATCGTAATAATCCTAATTTTATCAATCAGGTTTTTACTGCTCAGGTACGCTTTCAAAAATGGTTTCAATTTGATATCTTTATCAAATTTAGAGTTAATTAAAATTATATAATTTTTTATCTTATTATCGATTAAAATCCCTTCTAGATATCTAGTTACAGTATTTTCTTTTAGTTTTGCATCTAGTTCAGTTTTAATCTTAACTTGATTAAAGATTTCTTCTTCGATTAAGAGATAATCTAATATGACTTCTATTTTTTTTTCGTTTTTAAGGAACACTACTCCTTTTTGTTTCTGTTTTTCAAGATTTATCTCGAATTTTTCGTTTCGAGTTTTTTCGTATAATTTATACATCATAAACTGATAATCTCGAAAAAGGCCAGGCTTACTTTTTTCAACTTTGTTAATGACTACTTTCTTATAGTCTTTATTCAACTCGTAACCGAAGCCATTTCTAAAGAGACTCTTTGCCACTTTTAACGTTGTACCAGAACCTAAGAATGGATCCAAGACATTATCACCAATATAGGAGAACATTCTTATTATCCTATATGGAAGTTCTTCAGGAAACATTGCGATATGTTCTTTTTGTATCACTCCCGGGAATTTCCAATGCCCAGTGAACCATTTTTTCCACTCACTCAAAGGAATTTTTGACATCTCTTTTCTAATCGGATCAACTTTCCTCTTGTTTTTACCTTGATATTTTTTAAAAATGAGAATGTGTTCGTAATCGTAGGTAAGCAATCCATTTCTTGGGTAATAGATGGATCCCATCAAGGTACAACCTCCCGTAGTGTTAGTAGTACTAATTTTTTGCCATATTATATCTCCAAGAAAATCGAAACCCAGATCCAAACAATCGGTTATAAATTTGCTAGCAATTGATAAAACTCGATATCTTCCAAATTCAGAAGTTCTTAGATATTGATCGCCTATATTTATAACCATTCTACATTGAGGCTCGAGGACTCGGTAACATTCAGACCAAACTTGTTTTAACCGTCTAAAATAGTCATCAAAAGTCCCTAAAAAACCTATTTGATTCTGATTACCATAATCTTTAATTTTACCGTATGGAGGTGACGTAACTATTAATTGAATTGAGTCATTTAAAACTTCCTCCATAGTTTCTGAAGATTTAAAATAGACTTTAGGCTCTTGAGTTTTAAACAAGTTTCCAGCGTTCAACTAAAAAGTACACTTTTTTTATTTTTCTTAACTTTATAATATAAAAGTTTTCACTTCTTAATTAAAGGAATTCATCTAATATTATTGATGAAGGTCATTTTTTGGTTTGTTGAAAATATCCAACTATTCGCAGTTTATTCTCGAAACGATTTAATTCTGTAATAATTCCTTTTAATCCTTCTCCGTTATGAACTACCGATTTATCAAAACGAATTTTCATAGTACCACTTTTTCCAGGTAAGATGTTTTGACCGTCAATAAATTTAAAAGGAGATAGTTTTAACTTAATTAGTCCGTAATACTGGAACCCGTCATTAGATTTAATCGTCCCACTTTTGGGTTTATAGAATTGACTAACAAAAATTTCGGCATCTATTTCTTTTTCCTGCTTAAAGATGCCAGGAGTAACAATGATGTTGTCGCGGCTTATATCTCTAGGGGAAATATTACCTTTTAAGGCGAGACCTACTCTATCACCTTCATAAGCGACCTTGAAGGTTCTATCGTGTTTTTGAATACTCCTGATTATAACTTTCTTTACGGCGGATTCATAACCCGTTATTTCTAACATTTGACCACTATGGACTTCGCCTTGCTTTACAATTCCAAGAATAACGGTCCCTATTCCTTTAACAGGAAATACGTGGTCAACAAACACCTCAGTGTTTCCGTCATTACTGCTAGTCAGCTGTAGAATCTCATTCCCGAGGGTCACAATTATTCTTTTTAGAGTCTCATAGTCTTGTTTGGTTTTAAGTTCGAAAATCTGAGCGTTTTTCAAATTAGTGCTCTCCAATATTGCTTCAATTTTCTTTTTCGTCTCAGGTAATTTCCATTCCGTATTGGAATTTATTCCAGCAATTACAACAACGACTTTAGTTTTGTATAACTTTGAAAAAATATCCATTCCAACTAGTATTTCTCCAACCGAGGCATTTAATCCAATGTGTAAATCTATAGCGAGAACGTGAATATTAGAAATAGCTAAAGTTTGTAAAAGCGGTTTTATCTTTTCGGGATAATCTATGGGAGTTAAACCGCAAAATACTTGATTTAAAGTTTGATCTAAACGATTGTAAAAGAGAATGTCTGATTTAGTCCCTGGGGAACCTAAAGATTGACCTATTAAATTGTTTATGTCAAAATTATCCCCGAGAATTCCCACTACGAAATTTTTTTCAGCTACTTCATTCATACGTTTTATTAAATGTAGAGATCGTCAAAAACTTTTTGAAATTCTTTCTCGATTGAAATCCACCTTAAAGTAAAAATAAAATTATTAACCAAGAACAAATTAATTAACTAAAAAAAAGAAATTATATTAATTATGCCCCGGAATAATTTAGTTAATCAAGTTATATTAATATTGATTGATGATCTTAGAGCTTCTCATTTATTTGATTTGATTAATAAAGGAAAAGTACCGAATATTGCTCAAATTGCAAAAAATGGTATTTCAAGTCAAAATTGTATCACATCATTTCCAAGTATAACTTTTCCTTGTTATAGCAATATCATCATTGGCTCCTATTCGGGATACTTTCCCAAAGAAGGAAGTGGTATTCCTATGTATCATTGGATAGGAAGATCGTATCCTTTAATAGAAGAAAAGAAATTTCCAATTATTAGACATTGCGGAAAAGGAAGTCATCTTTTAAAATTAAATAAAGATTTAGGACCAAATTGTCAAACAATTTTCGAACAAGCGGGAGAAGGTAATTTTTTGAGTTCCTTAAATCTTATAAATCGAGGTTCGATTTTAATCCCTCCAGTAGAATATACATCCTCATCAATACTTAAAGGAGTTGAAAATGTCTTCAAATATCCTCAAAAATTATTTCCAAATAAAGATGTTCCAAAGGTAACCGTTGCGTATATCCCTAAAACAGATGATTTGATGCACAAAAAAGGTTTCGACCATCCAGAGTACATCAAAGAGGTAATCGATTGTGATAGATATATCGGTTCATTAGTGAAAACTCTCAAAAACACGGGTTATTACGATTCCACCGCTATAGCAATTATATCTGATCACGGAAATTACAAATCAGAGAAGATGCATGATATTGCCCCTTTTTTTGAAGAAAGAGGATTTACTCAGTACTTACCTAAGAAGGGAACTGGCGATTTCGACTGTGCTATGGGAGGTCTTGGATTTTTTAACTTCCCAGGAGACAATTGGTACCATCATCCAACTATCGAACAGTTGAAAAATTTTATTCCCAACGGTGTTGGCAGCAAAGAATTAAATGTGTTTGATACTCTATGGAAAATTCCCGGCGTAAAGGCAATGTATTACAGGGATGACGATAACACTCCGGACAAAGGTATAATTTACCTAGAACATAAAGAAGTAGAAACGGGAAAAAAGCTCACCGATATTATTGAGTACGAAGGGCATGGAATAAATCAAAAAACTAAATACCTTCCCGATGATAAAGATTTCTATAAATATAGTAAATATGAAGAATCTGCGCAGCTCATAGATGGAAAATCGCACAGTATTGATGAATGGTTAAAAGTATCTAATCAAATTGACTTTCCTATGTTAATTGATCAAATACCTCGCTATTTTAAAAATCCCCGATCCTGCGACGTATTAACTTCCAACCTTGGAGAGTATGGGTTTGGATATGAACATGGAAAAACTGCGGCTTCTGTACATCAGTATTCTCATGATATAGGAATTAAAAAATCTATGACTGTTCCCTTTATAATTGGGGGTTCTCCTAACATACCTTCCTTAGAATTACCCTACTGTAAGACAACAGATATGGTTCCAACTCTCCTTTATCTATTGGGAGAAAAACCACACTTTAGCGTCGTAGGGAAATCGGTATTGAATTGATAATCAGTGTTTCAGATCATTCTTTTCTCTTTCTAGGCATACTATTTTTATAATTCTGCATCATTTCTTTGTATATTGACACTCCTAAAGACAATCTCCAGTGTGATTTTTTTGCAATCACGCCTTCAAGGTATGATTTCTTGTCTATATCGAAAGCCAATCTAATTTTTGAATTGATTCTTAGAGCACTCTTTATTTCTTGCAGAAATTCTCGGCTCGATGAACTGATTCGGGTACTATTCATTTCTCCATCACCATCATAAAATCCGAGCAACCAAGCTAAAAATAGTTTCCTTTGGAATACATTATTTATATTCATAAATATTTTAGGAAGGGTTTTAATCTTTGATTTTGATCCACAAAAACCAAGATTTACTAAATCCTTCACCATAGGTTTGCATCTAAAATGAACATAAGCTAAATGATATGTTTTAATAATTTCTCGATATTTTTTTTTCCTGAAACGTGTTTTAATATATTGAGAAGGATCTAAGCCAATTGCATTACAAAACCTGACAAGTTGATCTCTATCTTTTAAAGATAAATCGATGAGTATTCTATACCAAGGTTTTTCTCTGTATAAATCCTTTACACTTCCATCGGCGTATAGAAATCCAAGCCAATAAGCTTTTTCTAGAGTATTTATATTATGAAAAAAATGAACCTTAAGAGATTTGCAGTATTGTTGATTAGAATATTCTTCAAGATCCTGATTTTCCTGTAAATATTTATCAAGATAAATAATAACTTCAGGAGCTCTTTTTCTTAGATTAGCATTAAAAATATTCAAATTTTCTAATGAAAACTTATAATCTGGATTATATCCTCTAACTTTGGGATTGGTCATCCTTTGTTTTAAGTCTGATAAATAAGTAGAACCATAACCAATGTATTTACTAGCTTTAGGTAGTGAGCCTATAGAATTAACAAGATCATCAATAAGTTGTATTGTTGAGTATTCAATTTCCACAAATGTTAAATGTATCTTCAATAATTTAAATAAAGTTAGACAAAACAATTATTAAATTTCTTTTTAAGAAATCATTTAAACCAACTTAAATTAATTTTTAATATGGTTAAGTCTAAAGAAATAGTAATTGTGCCAGAAACTCATTGGGACCGTGAAACTATATTTTAATCAGAAATATAGCACGATTGGTATCTCCCTTTCCAAGAGTATCGAGCAAAGCTAGTGCTTTTAATGGATAAACTTCTTGACATCTTAAGGAACGACCCAGATTATAAAAATTTTACTCTCGATGGTCAAACTATTCCATTAGAAGATTATCTTGAGGTTCGTCCAGATCGTGAAGAAGAGATCAAAAAATATGTTCACGAGAAAAGGTTATCAATCGGCCCAATGTATATTTTACCCGACGAATTTTTAGTTTCTGGAGAATCTATGATAAGAAATTTACTCATCGGACACCAAATTGCGAGAAAATTTGGTAACGTTATGAAAGCAGGTTATATTCCCGATCCCTTTGGACATATTGCTCAACTACCGCAAATCCTTAAAGGGTTCGAAATTCCTTCCGTTTTGTTTTGGCGAGGGTTTGGAGATGAATTTGAAAACCTAAATTTGAACATCGAATTTTTGTGGAATTCTCCGGGTTATGCTAGCACCATATTAGCTATTTTTCTGAAGTTAAGTTATGGTTCTGTAGCAGATATTAATTTTAAATCTAAATCAGGTAAATACAAATTAGCTCTTCATAAAATTAAAAGAGTCATAACAAAGTTTGAAGAATTCACAGCAACACCCTATGTCTTATTAAATAGTGGTTCAGATCATCACGAGGCAAGACCTGAAATTCCGGCATTAGTAAAGCAGTGGAATGAATTATATCCTGATAAGGTTTTAGAACAAAATGATTTCGAATACTATGTAGATAAGGTTTTAAGCTATAATCCAGAACTGAGATCATTTCAAGGAGAATTGAGGGGTGGAAGGTATGCTCATTTACTTTCTGGCGTTTTTTCAGCTCGCATGTGGATTAAACAGAGAAATACAGCAATAGAGTATTTGTATGAAAAGTATACAGAGCCATTGGCTGCTATTACATGGGCACTCGATAAATATGACAAATTTTATTACCCTAAAGATTATATTCTAACTGGTTTAAAATGGCTCATTAAAAATCACCCCCATGACTCTATATGTGGCTGTTCAATTGACCAGGTACACGATGAAATGCGAACAAGATTTGATTGGGCTGAACAAATCGGACATGAAGTTTTCAAAAACACGATGATATATTTGTACGATTTAATCTCAATCAAAGAAGAAGATAATAAAATCGCTATAATTGTCTTTAACCCACTTCCTTGGAAAAGGAGAGATTTAGCCAGTTTCAACATTATATCTAATACTAAAAAAGCTGGTTTCAAATCACCAGAAAATTTTAAAATTACTGATTCTAATGGTACCAACATTCCGTATCAGTTTGTTCAATGCGAAGAAGAACCTAGATATAGAGTTGTATTTTCAATCAGTTTTTATTGTTCATTCTTAGCCGAAGTGCCTGCTTGTGGGTATAAAGTTTACTATATTGTTCCGGGAGAAAAACCAGAAGAACTCGTTCTTAAAGAAAACGAATTAAAGTTAAACATAAACAGTATTGAAAATCAATTTTATAATATTACTGTAAATTTGAAAGGTCAAATTAATGTTTTAGATAAAAAGTCGGATATACTATATGAAGATATCTGTTTCTTCGAAGATGTAGGAGATTGGGGCGATGAATACGATTTCTCAGGACCACATGAAAATCAAACTGATCTTAAATTCACATCAGAAGATTTGAATGTGTTTGAAATCTTACCCCTGATTGATGGGTTAACACAAAAAACGCTTAAAATTAGAGCAAATCTTAATTTACCTGCATCTTTATCGGAGGATAGGTATATAAGAGGCGAATATCTGGTTTCCAATTTAATCGATATTTACATCACACTTTATAAAGACATTAAGCGAATCGATTTTAAAATTGATTTATTAAATACTAGTAAAGATCACCGAATTCGCGTGCTCTTTCCTTCAAAAATTAGATCTAGGAAAGTATATAGCGATGGACACTTTTATGTCAACTCTCGAGATATAAAACTACCTGAAGCAGAAAAATGGGCTCAGAAACCATTACCCACAAACCATCAGAAAGATTTCGTGTCAGTTAGCGATGCTTCAAGAACTTTTTCAGTTCTAAACAAAGGTTTACCAGAATACGAAGCAATTATTAATTATGATGGCACAATTTCGTTAGCAATTACTTTACTTCGCTGTATTGAATGGTTATCACGACACGATTTTGCTTCGAGAAGAAACAACGCAGGTCCAGACTTAAATACTCCAAAAGCTCAATGTATTGGTAAACATACTTTCGAACTCTCTCTTGTTATTGAGAATAGTAAATCTGACTGGTTAGCAAGTCAAACACATATTAGAGGAAAAGAATTTAATAATCCCTTTTATGTTATTGCGCCAGTTATTGTGATGACTTCAATAAGAGCATCTGATAAAATTGTCATAACCCCTTTTGGGATTATTTCGGCGTTTAATGCGTCAAAGCGGCAACCGATTCTCCCATATTTACCCTCGGAATTAAGTTTTCTAGAAATCGAAAACAAAAATATTGTCCTAAGCGCATTGAAAAAAACGGAAGAAGGTAATGATTTAATACTGAGATGTTATAATATATCACCAAAAACAGAAGAAACTACTGTATCTTTCTGTGATTTAATACAGATTGAACACATAGAAATAGTGAATTTCTTAGAGGAGAAACCTGAATCTGAAATAAAAGCGATTCTTGATTTTAAATCAGGTAACACCTTCACTCTTAAAATGGAGCCTCATGTTATTACAACTATTAAAGCAAAAACTCGTTTGATTCAGTAATCTTTGTGTTAAGAATAAGGAGATACCTGATAAATGTGGAGATCAAAACTTCTCGAATTTGTTAAACCTTTTACACATCCCGCATGGGGAATAACCCATTTTCAAAGAGTTTACGAATTAGCGATTAAATTAGCTGAAAAGCAAAATTTGGATGTAGATAGAGATTCTTTGTTCGCTGCTGCTTATTTACATGATATTGGAGCATTCGAACCATATAGTAAAAAAGGAAAAGATCACTCAGATGTCGCAATCGAGAACTGTTCAGGAATACTTCTCTCTATAGATTTTCCAGAAGCTAAAATTGATCTCGTTAAAGACATTATTAAGTCTCACATGTTTTATGCTAAACCTTCTGATATAAAGGAGTCTATAATTTTTCACGATGCTGACACTCTTGACTTCATGGGTAGTATAGGCATTTCAAGAATACTTTCGATTGTAGGAAAAGAAGATTGGACTCCTGACTTAAAAAGCGCGATTTTTCTTATTCAAAAGTTCCATGATGAGTTGCCACTACAACTATACACGAAAGCAGCCAAAGAAATAGGTAATGAGAGACTGCCTGAAATGAAGAACTTTTTAGCTAAATTATCTCAGCAAACAAGTAATTTCGAATTAATATAAAATACAGCCAGCAGTATTTTTATTTATAAATTTATTTTTTAGAAATCTCTAAACCCACTTTAAAATATATCTAATTCTAATAATATTGGTTATGTGATACTCTTTTTATAGTATCAGCAACTTTTTAGCTAACTTCTAAATGAAATAAAAGGTCGAAAAACTTGTGAAAAATTTTGATATCATTATTATAGGCGCAGGACCAGGAGGTTCTGTTGCAGCTAAAGTAGCTTCTGAAAATGGATATTCGACCTGCACCCTTGAAAAAGAACTGCTTGGTGAGAAAGGAAGATATAAAGCGTGTGGAGGAGCTGCTGCATGGGAACTAATAGAAGAAATTAACTACCCAGAAGAAAAAATAGGTAGGGTAATTGAATCTTTAGAGTTGCACCATGTTGACGGAGAATCTTATTCTAAAAAAGGTAAAGGCGCTGTCGTTTGGCGAAGCACTTTTGATAAGTTTTTAACTGACATGGCAGTCGATAGCGGAGCCTTATTAAAAGACAACGAGCTTATGATTAACATTGAAAAAGTTGAAGATTTTTACAAAATTAGTACTAATAAAGATAAATATATTGCAAAATACGTAATTGCCGCTGATGGGGTTTCCTCCCCAACTCTAAAACTTTTAGGGTGGCCTTTTTTCAAGAGTCAAGATGTTATTTTAACGATTACAAAAGAAATGAAAACAACAAAATCTTATATTGATAAAATTCTTGGAAGCGATACTGTTCATTTATTTTTTGGGATCAAAGACTTAATACCTGTGGGTTACGCTTGGTTGTTTCCAAAAACTGACAAAATCACAGTTGGTTGGGGTAACCAAATTGATTTGGTCAAGAATTCAAGAAAAGAGTTTGAAAAGTTTTGGACGCTTCCTTATGTGAAGGAAGCCTTGAAAAATTCCACAATGGAAATCTTTAAACCTCACTTAATTCCCGTAGGAGTTAGGCCGAAGCTTTATGAGGAGAACGTGTTTGCTGTGGGCGATGCAGGGGGAATGGTTGATCCTATAAGTGGAAAGGGAATACCCTATGCCATGATGTCGGGTCAAATTGCTATCGAAACGATAAAATCGTGCGAGAAAAAAGACAAACTCGATAAGTTAGGAACCACGTACGAAAAATCGTTAGATCGGAGATTTCTCAAGATACTGAAAGCAAAAAGAATAGCTAGAGATAAAATCTTTAAAGATGATGAAAGTTTAAAGAAATTTTTAAAATTGTGGGAAAAGCACCGCGCTTCTGAAATAGTTATGAAAAAATTATTAGATTAGGTGATAAAATATCAAATTTATTCCATACTCAACATTGTATAAACCCAAAATTAATGTCGCGATTGGTTCCATATTTGATAGAATTATAGACGAAATGAAGAACAAGTTTCTAGTAGATTATTACTCTGAAATGAAGGATTATTTTTTAGCAGGAGGCAAGAGAATCAGACCGTTACTTACTATCGCGGCATATAATGGGATCACGAATACAACGGAAGATAAAATTGTTCCTCCCAGCGTAGGGATAGAATTTCTACATAATGCGACTTTAATTCATGACGATATTATCGACAAAGACAATTTTCGACGCGGGAAACCTGCGTTTCATTATAAGTTTGCACAGTATCACTCGAAATACCAGTTTAAGAAAATGAACGCGGCAGATTTTGGAACTAGCATAGGTATTATTGGGGGAGATACCGCGTTTATTGTTGGCGCAAAGGCTTACTTCA
>SOKP01000074.1 GCA_004375715.1 Promethearchaeota archaeon
AAAGATGCTGTCGGTTACATTAACACTCCTGGTATCTATTCAGAGGCGCAAGTTGATGGTTGGAAGTTAGTGACCAACGCCGTTCATAAAAGGGAAGGAAAAATATTTATCCAATTGTGGCACGTTGGAAGAATGTCGCATCCTGATTTTCACAATGGCGAACCACCGCTGGCTTCATCTGCAATAAACCCTAAATCGAAATCTTTCACTTACGAAGGTTTTCAAGATACTGTTACTCCTAAGGCAATGACTCTCGAAGACATTAAACAGACAATTCAAGATTTCAAGAATGCTGCTAGTAATGCTATGAAAGCGGGATTTGACGGCGTTGAGATTCATTCTTCAAATGGGTATTTATTTCATCAATTTTTTTCGAGATGTTCTAACAATAGAACGGACGAGTATGGAGGATCAATTGAAAATCGAGCCAGAGTTCTATTCGAGGTCATTGATGCGATAAAAGGAGTAATGCCAGAGAATCGTATTGGAGTGAGGCTAAATCCTTCGTTTCACGATATATTTGGAATTACAGTTGACGAAGAGACTATTCCTACATTCGAGTATATAGTAGAAAAACTGAACAGTTACAACTTGGCTTATTTGCATCTATCCGAACCGTTCAACGATGTTACTAATGTACCTTTTGCCGAAGTTAATATCGCAAAACATTTTAGGACATTATATAAAGGGTGCTTAATGATAAATAATAAATTTAACCAAGAAAAAGGGAATAGAGTTCTAGAAGAGAATCTAGCCGATCTCGTAGCGTTTGGAAGGCTCTTTATTTCTAATCCAGATCTCCCAAAGAGATTTGAACTTAGTGGTGATATAACGCGATATGATAAGAATACCTTTTACACTCCCGGTGAGAAAGGTTATACTGATTATCCCTCAATGTCTCAAGTATGAATTAAAATAGCTATATCGATTTTTTTTATAAGGTCTCTCGGGGGCATTAAAGAAGCAATTGGGACATAATATTGTTAATATTTTGTCGTTCCAGATAAGGAGGGCTCGTTCTTTGGTATACTGAGGGTGATTCATCAAAAATTCGTCGAACGAAATGCTCTTTTTACAGTCAGCACAAATGCGTTTTGGAGAAAAAAGAGCCATACTTGTAGTCCTTAAACGAATTATATTAAAAATATATGGGTATTAACTAAGTAATTTATGACAATTTCGCTCATTCGTGTAAAAAAAGCCTGAATAAATGTTGTCAATAATAATGTAAATTGTTTACATTGTTTTCTTCATGTGAATCATCAACCTTAATATACTATTAAAGATATAATTAAAAATTAGAAATATTCTTGAAATTATTTTGAAAGGATATAGTGATGATATCATGGGAAATAAAACTACAAATTCAAAAGATTTACGACCTATAGAAGCGCACACGAAACTCATGACTCGTTGGAAAAATGGAATTCGGTTATCTAAAGTTCCCGGGATTAAATTTATTTTTAAACGAATTTTTGGTCCTAAGACTTCAACAGGATCGCCAATTCCGATTAATATATCTTTAGGAACTTACGAGAATCAAGTATTACCTCTGGCTATAACGGAACATTTCATCAAAAAAGCAAGTTATATTGTATTAATGGATTGTCCCTGTCGAACCCATAGCAAGTGCGAAAATCACGATATTTCGTTAGGATGTACGTGGTTAGGTAGAGATGCTGCAAGGCTCGATCTTGAAAAATATCCTGGTGCACACATAGGTACCGTAGAGGAAGCTTTGGAACGTGAGCGCTTGGCCTACGAAAATGGTTTAGTACCCCATTTAGGCAGGCTTAAAGCAGACTCAAGGAGGTACGAAGTCCTACCTGACACCGGACATTTCATGAGTTTATGCCACTGTTGCCCTTGTTGCTGTGTCCTATTTACAATGAAATA
>SOKP01000281.1 GCA_004375715.1 Promethearchaeota archaeon
ATAATTGTTATTTTTATATATTTTAAAATATGAGCGGATTTCAATTGAATATAAATGACTTAATGAAGAAGGCTGCCGTATTCCATGGTCACTTATGCCCAGGTCTTGCAATTGGGGTGCTGGTTGCAAAATACGCCTTAGAACATGGTTATGAACACTCGCCTGATGAAGAAATTGTAGCGGTTGTGGAGACAGATAATTGTAGTGTAGATGCTCTCCAAATATTATTAAAAACAACTTTCGGTAAGGGAAATCTTGTCCACTTGGATTATGGTAAAGGTAATTATAGTTTTTATAATAGAAAAGCTCAGAAAGGAATAAGGTTGGCTTTAAAAAAAGAAATTTCAAATTATAAAGATTTATCGAGAGATGAAAAGATTCATAAACTTCTTGAATTTGAGCCGGAAGACGTTTTTGATATTCACGAAATTGAATTTAATCCTCCCGGTCTAGCCCTTATAGACGAATCAGTCCCTTGCGAAATGTGTGGTGAACTTACAATGGAGAATCGAATTATGATCTATGAAGGAAATAGCCTCTGTATACCGTGCTATAAAGAGTCAAGAAAATAGACGGATAAATCGAATTTTAAATATGCCTAATTATGAATCAACAAAGAAAAAATTTGAAACGAAAAGAAATTTAACAATTTTTAATTTATAATATTTGGCATTATAAGAATATCAAATCAAATTTAAGGAAAGAAAAAGTATATTTCTGTTAGTTAATAATTATAAAATGTAAGGAGAGAAATAATTATCATATAATATGGGATGATTTGAGGAAAATTATGATTCAAGAAGTGCAAAAAGATCACACTCTTTTGGTAAAAGGACCTTCAAGAGTTACGTTATTAGAAGGAAAGGTTGAAGTGTTTGGAAAGGAATTTTCAACTAAAAAAAGTGCGGAAGAAAATACCCTTATTGTACCCAGTGCTAATAGCTATCCGTTATTCGCACTGGAATCATCGAAATTAGAAATTTTTACAAATAGTGGAGATAATATAGAAATAATAGAAGGAAACACCATTAACAAAGAATGGGTTAAAATTAAGGAATCCGTTATTAATGCAATTAGGAAAAATGAGGGAGAAAAACCCTTAAAACTGATGGTTTTAGGCTTGAGCAATGGTAAAACGACTCTCGTCAAATACCTTGCAAATAACATACATAAAGAAGGATTGAAAGCAGGTTATTTGGATTCTGATTTAGGACAACAACTATTATACCTCCCTACAACTCTTAACATTGGAGAAGTTAATAAAAACATCGTTTCAAGCGCTGAAATTCATGCCGAAGAAACGGTATTTATTGGAAGCACTTTCCCAAAGGCAAATTTCAAATTTATCATAGCTCATTCTTGTGTTGAATTGATTAATAAATTTTTATCAAAGCATGAAAATGTAGATATCGTCCTTATTGATAGCGATGGATGGATAAAAACTGAGGCAGGAGTAATATACAAGAACTTTTTCATAAACACCGTCGATCCTGATATTTTAATTGTATTTCATGATGATTCTATCGAAGAGTTAAGAGAAATTGAAAAGAACGCATCTAAATCGAAGAAAAGAAAGATATTCTATTTAAAGGAAGAAAATAAATATTTCTACGAAAAAGATAAGGAAGAAAGAAGGTTTTTACGGCAGAGTCAGTTCGCAAAAGTTTTAGAAAATTTTAGAAAAATATCGATACCCTTAGAAGGAATTAAATTCATTAAAGCAGGGTATAACCAGGAGGAAGATAAAGTCACAGAAGAAGAAATCAATATCAATGACTTAAGAACTCTCCCTTACCATTATGTGATTTCTGCACTGTTAACAGAGGATTCGAAGCTCATTAGAATATGTCTACTTTTCGTAATTAATTTGGAGAAAAAATACATTCTTCTTTTTTCGGATTTAAATTTTAAAGAGCAGAGTAGCGTTAGAAAAATCTTGCTAGGTAGTCTCAGATTAAGTATAAAAGGAAACCACCAAGGTTATCTTTATTTATAATTAAAAGCTTTAAAAAATTGTAAGTATAATTGGAATATGGGCTAACTGGTATTAAATCACGAGTGTGTGATATAATTGGAAGAAAATTTATTAACCAAATTCCTTAATTTAATGTCAAAAGACATAACCGACTCTGATTTAAAACTAATTCCACTAGGTAAAGCACTAGGTCTTGATTTAATTTCTTTTGCTAAACTTCGAGCATCACAAGACGATAGTTTTGTAGATGGAATTAGGAAACATGCGTTGAGAAAATTAACTAAGCATAATGATATTTATATACCTAATAATGTTTCTTTTTATGCTGGTAGTATAGATTTTATGGTGGGTGGTAGCCCTCATAGCAAAAGTTTCTTTCTTCTTGAAGCCAATGGGGGTTCAAACAGAGGTTTATCAATACTTACGAAAAAACAACAAGCTTTAATATACGATGGATATTTTGAATCGATTTCTCAAGCGATAGAAAAATCGTTTAATAAAGATTTAAAAATTTTAGTGTTAATTGGAGTCCCCGTAAATGATGCTCTAATTCACGAAAAGGTAATAATGGTTGAATATTTTAGGAAGAAAATTAGAGCATTAGGGTTGTCACTAAAAATTTTTAACTCCGACACTTATGACAAGAATTACGAAGCAAAAATAGTGTTTCTGATATCCGATTATGAACATTTAAGTAAAGCGTTGTCTTTTACCGATACAGAAATGAGATATTTAGGCGAAAAAGTAAGCGTTTTAATAGGAGATGGCATAGCTAGGAGATTTAACGATGAGAAATTTAATAATATGATTCGAGAAGATTATGGTCAAATTAATTCCACAATCGTAAATCCTATCTTTAAAATAACGGATGATAAATCCCTCACATATTTAGCGAGCCATTTAATAAAGAATCGACTTGAAAACTATAATTTAGAAAGTTTAGTTTTTGCCAGAGCCTACAATGAGAAGGATTTAATCGAAAAAGTAACCAGAATGATAAAAACCTTTAAGAAATCATTTATAATTAAACCAAGCGGAGGATCTGGGGGAGCAGGGGTAATTCAAATCCTTAAAAATCTTAATGCGGTTGAGGTTATGAAGAAATTAGAGGAGAGCAAAAAAGAATTCTATGCAAAATTCTCAAGAAAGCGAAATCCTTTCCCCTACACAATTCAAGAAAAAGTTAATTTTTCTCTTATTAATTGGGAAGGTTATCAGCATACATTTGACATACGGCTATATTATGCTCTGAACAAAAACCAAATTATCCCGATCGGAGGATTAGCTCGTATCGCAAAGGGTCGATATCTTAACGGTTTAAACAAAGAAGAATTTGTTGTAAATTTATCAGGGTACGATGGAAGAATAGAAGTGAATCGTGGAATCGGTTTATCAGAGGATAACAGCAAGCTATTAAATTTAAAATCTACAGATTTTACTAACTTATTTTGCATTGGAGCTTTAATATTTAAAAGCATGATAGAGAACTACAATGAGATCATACAATTTTCAAATTGGAGTTGTTATTTGAACTAGATTCAATTTAATTATATGTAAGCTCAAACAACTATTCCAATACTGGAGTTAAAAGCGGAGTACTACGATGCTCTGAATTACGAAGGCATTTGGGATGAAAGTAAAGAATTTTGTCACCTTTAAACACGCCATTTATGAAATCACCTAAAGAAATTTGAAAATATTTATACAAATTCTGCTCTTTTAGCTCCTCTGAACAAAGGGGGCAATTTATCATTAAAAATCATTAAGCTTAATTTAGAATATTTAAGAGATAGCTTATTTAAAGTAAACATATTAAAAGGTCTCTGAAATGTGTTATTTAAGATTTAAAGAAATCTAATGAGGCTGCAACTAAGAGTAATTCATTTTTCTTTTGAGTATGACCGCCTTTTTTAAGGATTAATGTATTTTTTTCTGTGATACCAAGTAGCGAAACATTTTCTTTGAAGTTTTTGAACTTAATTATTCTATCATCTCTAGCATGAATAAGGAACACCCTTCGAGAGTAATTCTCCCATTCTTCATTTGAAATTAAGCTCTTAAATTTTTCAATAACGATATATGGTGAAATTTTTTCGTTTTCTTTTGTATTTGGAAACAATTTAACTCCCTTCATTAAATAGCTGAGCATAACAATTAAATTATATTTTGGTAAATTTTGTTTATAGTAAGACATAGCCGATATCGCAATAATTTTCTTTATGTTATCATTTGAAAACCCGCCACATAGAACAGTAATAGCTCCGATACTGAATCCAACGGCATAAATTTTGTAAAATTTAAGCTCATTATTATTTTCAATCCAACTAACTATTTTTTTGAAATCATCTATTCTTTTTATAAACTGGTTCCTTTTTCCAACCTTTTTAGATTCTCCAGTACCTCGTGCATCGTATACGAGAATGGTATATCCATGATAAGCTAAAGGCAAAAAATAATATTCGAGTGTTTCTTTTTTATCTGAAAATCCGTGACACACAATTACAATAGTGTTTTTAGATCGATCTTTATTATTTTCATCAAATGATATTAGAAGCCCTCCTAGATACTCGCTTTTTCCTTTTTTGTTTTGATCAACCTTGATTTTTATTTTAGATGTTTTTAAGTTATTATGTTTGATTGGAATCCATCGATCAAAATAGATATCCCTAAAGCTCCAATATATCTCAAATGGTGTGTAAATGATCAAAAAAGTCGTTGTTGATAAAAGAAAACATGTATAAAAAGGGTTCCCCCACGAGGCATTTACATTCCATATATACGCACTAAATAAAAGATCAAAAAAGATAAGCATTAAGCGTTTTTGATTTTTAGAGAGCATTTTTAAAAGTAAACATATTAAAATTTAAATAAAAAAATAAGAGGATATAATTGATGTTAATTATGGCTTATTAGGTTTTGGACAACCGTGATCGTGAGCAATTTGACAACCAGGTTTACTTTTTAACCCCGGACAAGGGTCGCATTTAACTTTCCGTAACATTTGTACTACTTCATCAACCTCCATCCCTAATTCTTCTTCTTCCGTCTCGTCTGCTAACATGTCATCTTCGATTTCGCTCAAGTCGTAATCGATATCCTCCTCAAGATCATCCTCTTCATCGTATAAATCTAAAATTTCATCTCCATCTTCATCAACGTTCCCAACAGGAACATCTTCTACTTCAGTTTCATCTGGTAATTTCTTTTTTTTAGCCATTGATATCACGATTAATATTGTTTTATATTGTAATATTAATATAGAAATAAATGGTTAATATAAAATTTAGATTTTATTGTTTTATTTTGGAAAAGTGAAAATTTATTTCAATTCGTATTTTAAAACAATAGTAAGCTTATTGTCGAACCTGATTTAGGGCTCTTGATACGTCATATAAGTTTAGAAACAAAAACTCAAACCATTAATAAATTTTTATAACATTTATTTTTCAGAATTAAAAAAAAAATAATTTTTAGTTAATATTAGAATTATTGTTGATTTCTATCTGGGTTTTGTTGTTTTTCTAATTCCATCAGTTTATCATGTTTTTCGTTGTGTAAAGCAAGAATTTCTTTTTGAACTTTTGCCAAATATTCTCCCTTTAATGGATAAAATTGTAGAATTAAAACCTCAAGAAACAGTGCTATGGCGGGAATTAACCCCATAAAAGCTCTGATTGCGAAATCTACTTCTGCCGGATGTGTTTGGGGTTGAATCACGCCCAAATCTCTGGGAACGAAGTTAGCGATAGTCAACATAATAGCTGGAAGAACAAGGGCAACGCTCTGTGCCGGTTTAGTAATTAAAGCGTTCATACCAAAATAAACTGCTTCTCTTCTGACTCCAGTTTTTAACTCATCTTCGTCGATCACTTGAGCGTACATTACATTAGTCAGAACTAATGGCCCTACAAGCCCAATACCTGCAAGAACAAAGGCAAAATATATTATTGTAACCGGAATAAATGTTATAAGCAGTAAACCCGTAGCTCCTATTGTCAATAATATTTGATCAGCCCTTACAACTCCAAATTTTGCAATCAATTTTGGGGTTATCCATACTCCTAATATAAGCGGAACGAATACAGCTACAAGCAATAGGATAGTAGATGATTTCGTTACATAATCAGCCAAGTAAAACATCGAACCAATAATCAACGATTGCATAAATACGCTCATAAAATTGGCTACAACAAGAACAATAAACGATTTGCTTTTAAAAGTATATTTTATAGCTTCTTTAACTTTGAGAGGCTTATCTACTTTTGTAAATTCTGGACGCTCTTTAAACTTGAATGTAGTATATAATATAAAAAGAGTTCCAACGATTCCAACTGCTATCATAGCCATTTGTAGAGGAAATATTCCTTGTTCTTTTCGGAAGAAGTCTGGAATTAGAAATCCTAAAATCATCCCTATTAGACTAAAAAATGATGCAAATATAGATAATTTATTTCTTTCTTGTTCATCCTCAGTTAACTCAGGAGGAAGCGCTGAATATATTAGGAACACAATAGTATAGCCAGTATCATATAGGAATGTTGTTACTAGCATCCACCAAAAAACAGATATTTTGTCAGGACTAATCGGGGCAAACCAAACAAGAATAAAAAATAAACCAAGAAACGGCGCTGTATAGCGCATGAATGGAATTCTTCTTCCTTTTTTTGATTTTGACCGATCAGAGTAGAACCCAAAAAGAGGGTCGTTAAAAGCGTTCCAAACAGCGTAAGCTATGCTCATAATAACTACTAAATAGGCATAAGGTCCAACAAGGCCTAAATAATCGACATAAAAAATCGACAAAAGCGAACCATAAGTTCCACTTATCA
>SOKP01000097.1 GCA_004375715.1 Promethearchaeota archaeon
CAATAGAATAAGTCACGGGTCAATAGGATTTATAGTTTAAAATCCTTTGATACTGATTTCTTTTAATCACAAACTGCTTTTCATTAAAAGTATTGAAGATTCTGAAAGGAAAATCAGTGAATTAACTTACGATCAGAAGTTTGTTGGAAAAGGGGCGGTAATATTCTGTTGGGTAGCTATACCTTACCGAACTGAGTGGCGATATACTATTCTTGCCCATAAATTCATAGCTGTAGATTTAGGACATGTATCAGAGAACTTATACCTTGCTTGCGAGGCGATTGATCTTGGGACTGTTGCTATTGGGTATTACGAGCAAAAGAAGTTTGACGAATTGCTGGAAATAGATGGAAAAGATGAGTTTGTAGTGTTAGTCGCTCCCGTAGGAAAAAGACCAATATTATAAATGGAAAAACAAATCTATACTTTAGAGCTTAAGAGTTCCAAAGCTTTACTTATATCGTTTGTAGGTGCTTTACAACTCTTATTAATACATACAAATGCAGTGGCCTTTCCTTCGTATTTGTCAAAAAATTGAACAAAATTAGAGTATTTATCAATTTCGGGGTTTATTTTCTCCGTGGGACGAAAAATTAACGATTTGTTAGGTAAAAATTGTTTTCTAATCTCATTTAACATATGATTTGTATCTTCATTTCCAGTATCTCCTGCGATAACTAACGAGTACGTAGGACCAACAGCGTAATCCACAGCAACCATCATTAGACTATGCGCAACAGGGTTAGCTCGTACATTTTCAGCAAATACTCTTCCAAGATTATCTGCTTTCTTCTCATAATTATCGTTCCCGGTTAATTGGGCTAGTCTAAGCAAATTTAACATAGCAACTGAATTTCCTGATGGTATTGCTCCATCATAAGTTTCTTTCTGCCTAGTTAATAACGATTCTGCGTCTTCAGCTGTAAAAAAGAATGCCCCAATTGAGGTGTCCCAGAACAACTCTAACTGCTCCTCTGTAAGTTCTATCGCTTTTTTAAGATATGAAGTATCTAAAGTAGCTTCATATAGGTTAATTAAACCCCAGATTAAGAAAGCATAATCGTCTAAGAAAGCAAGGATATCTGCTCCTCCTTCACGATATCGATGCAATAGTCTTCCATCAGGATTTTTCATTTGATTAAAGATGAATTTCACTGCTTTTTCGGCCGATCGAATGTATTTAGGTTTATTTAAAACGTAACATGCCTTAGCAAATGCTGCAATCATCAACCCATTCCAGTCGGTTAATACTTTATCGTCTTTATGTGGTCTTATCCGTTTCTCCCTAGCTTCAAATAGTTGTTTCCTTGCGGATTCCAAATCGAAATTTGAAGAATGCGTCGAACTGAAATCTTGATGCAGTATATTTTTGCGTGTTTTTACTCTAGTTGCTTCGTCCAAAAAATTACCGTCTACTTTAACATTATAGAGTTTTGAAAAATTTTCTGTCTTATCTACACCTAATATTTCTTCTATTTCCTTTTTCGACCATACATAAAATTTTCCTTCCTCTCCTTCGCTATCAGCATCTTCTGCGCTATAAAAAGCTCCTTCTGGAGATGTCATATCGCGCAAAACATACGTCATTATTTCATTTGCAGTATTAGCGTACTCTATCTTATCTGTTGCTTGGTATGCTTCCACGTAAGCAAGAGTTAGTAAAGATTGATCGTAGAGCATCTTTTCGAAATGAGGAACAAGCCAGTCAGAATCCGTAGAGTAACGGTGAAATCCAAAACCTATATGATCGTAGATTCCTCCCATTCGCATTTTTTTAAGCGTTTTTTCGACCATAGCTAGTGCGTTCTCGTCTCCAGTTCTTTTCCAATATCGCAATAAAAACAACAGATTATGTGGTGTAGGAAATTTAGGAGCTGTTCCAAATCCTCCGTTTTTCTTATCAAATCTTGCAGAGAGCTGAGAGAATGTGCTATTTAATACACTTTTTGTTAAACAACTTCCTGGTGACTCTGCATTCACATCTTGTAAGGCAAAGATTATTTTCTCGCTCGACTCTAATAGTTGATTTCTCTCGTTCTTCCATAAACTATCTATTCGTTTTGTTAAATCTATTATTCCTATCCTTCCAAAACGGCTTTCTTTAGGAAAATAAGTACCTGCAAAAAATGGTTTTTTATCTGGAGTCATTACAATTGTTAACGGCCACCCTCCCGAGCCAGTCATAAGTTGGCAAACAGTCATATAAATTTTATCTATGTCAGGTCGTTCTTCTCGATCGACTTTAATCGAAATGAATGTTTTGTTCAATAATTTAGCAACATAAGGGTCTTCAAACGATTCATGGGCCATCACATGGCACCAATGGCATGTAGAATACCCAATTGATAGAAAAATTGGTTTATCCTCGGATTTTGCTTTTTCAAAGGCTTTTTCACCCCAAGGATACCAATTTACGGGATTTTTAGCGTGTTGAAGGAGATATGGGCTTTTTTCATTTTTTAATAAATTCTGTTCAGACTTTCCTTTACTCATATTTGCAATGAAGAAACATAGCATTATCAATTCGCTGATTATTTTCTATTAATTTCTCTTTATAATCGTCTAATTTGCTAATCTAATTGAAAATGTTATATTATAATTTAGAATATAAACAACAAAAAAAGAAATTTAAATTATAAAAGAGTTAGAATCTGCTAGAAAAAATATATAAAAAAAAAAAATATTTAATGATTTTAAAGCGATCTTAGGTTTATCCTTTTTCTCCGATTAATGACTTTTTGAATGCCGGAATCATAAGCACAACTACGAGGAATAAAGCTAAAAATCCCGTGAAAATGAAATCGATTGTTACCCCCCATCTTACGAATTGAGTTGGGAAATTGGCAACCATCCCTGTTACACCAGCACCCATTCCTAACCACCAACCTCTACGATCACGCTTAGCCAATAAATATATAGCTAAAACAACCATAATCGTAGTCGCTATTTGTAATGGCCACGAAAATGAAAAGATGCTGATATCGGGATTAAGTAAAAAGCCGGGATTATTCGTGTTAAAAACCATTTCAGCCATACTTCCTAATGCCTTCGCGCCTTGCATGCAGAAGACAGCAGTTTCACCTGCAAGTAATCCCAAAAGGGTAAATGCACTAACCCGGGCAGCCTTTTCCTTAATATCGCTCCTTGGAAACAAGAGGACAATCCAGTAAGCAAACAGACCAGCTACAATAATAAAGATAGAAGGCGGTACACTTCCTATATGGGCCAGATGGGGTATTATAGACAATACCGAGAAAATCGTAGGTAAAGCCATACCAACTAAAGTTGCAGGCCAAGCCCAACGTTCTCCTTTCCAAAGGGAATAGGAAGTAAGTATACAAACAATCCCACCTATTACACCAATCGCTCGATAGGTAGCGAAAAACCACGGAACTACAAACGGAGTATAATAATATAGGTTCGGAGGGGGTGGTGGTGTGCCACCAGCGCTCAAAACTTCTCTCATTACAGTTTCATAGCCTATCTGCAATATAAAAGGACCTGCGAATACGATAAAAAGTCCAAAAATCAAAGATACAGCTCCCATCACCAATTTAGCGGTGGCAGAAACTTCATATCGTTCTTCACTCATTTTTAATTCTCTCTTTTAAAATAGATTTATTTTTTATTGAGTTCAAAAGTAAGATCATATTCCAAACATAGATTTAGAATATGTGGTGTTTTTCTTACTTCGGATATAGTTAAATCAAAGGTATTAATAATAATAAAACCGAACATGTTCGCTAAGAGATTAAAAAATGTCAACCAGTTGTTATTTCAATCTTAGAAAAAGAAAAAAAAAGAAAAAAATTTAGTTATGTTTCCGGTTCTTCAGAATGCATAATTTGAATTTCAAAATAGAAGATAACCCCTACTGCGATTCCTACAAGAGCTATAAGCCAAAAAACCCAGGGAGCATAGACACAAAAATTTAAAGGGTAGATGACAGCAAGATTAATTACAACCATCACGACACTGATAATAAAAAAAATCAGACCGAGCATTTTTTTCTTTTCCATTGTTCTTCAGATCCTAATCAAATGTTTTTAATTAAAATATAATAATTCATAATTTAATTAAGTATTTATAATAATAATACCGAACATGTTCGGAGTAAAAAAAATTAACATTAATTAATAAAAGAAGTGTTTTTCTTAAAAATTTCTTATACTAGTGTTAATTAGCTTAATGAATCTTGCATTTTGAATCAAATAATATATTTTTGATATCTTAACCGATATATTAGATTTATAAATAATTATTCACTATTGCTAAAATGATTATTTTAAATAATTATTCAATAATGGACGAAGTTATGTTAAGCTTAACTCGGATAAAATTACGAATTCCAAAAGAAAAATGGATTTCTGAAATTTTTGATGATTTTCCCGATACAGAGCTAGATATAATAAATTTTTTTCCTTATGATTTTGAAAGGAACATTGGAAATGCTATAATCGATATTAAACATTATAAAATAGACCAAATTATCCAAAGATTAAAAAATCACCCGACTATTGTTGGATTTAATGTTTTGAATAAGAAAGAAAACCACGCAAGAATTAACATTAAAACGACTAACCCTTACTTATTATTTATTGTAATCAAATGCGGAGGGATCATTGATTTTCCTATAAAAGTAAGGGACAAAAATTTATCATGGACGTTAATATCTACAAGAAAACAATTAGATGATGTTCTTACTCTTTATGACGAAAAAAACATCAAATATTCAATTCGACAAATTTCAAATACTCCTACACAATTAAAAGAAAATGCATTTGAGTTGAGTTTTGATGAATCTAAGATTCTCGATACAGCAATAAAATCAGGGTTTTTTGAGGTTCCAAGAAAAATTTCCCTAGAAGAATTAGCGAACGATTTAGGATTATCGAAATCATGGACTTCTGAAACTCTTAGAAAAATTATAAAGAAAAAGATTACATTAGTAACCTAAGGATCGTTTCTTAATTGATACATTTAATTATTATAATTATTGAAATTTTACGCCAATCTAAAAAGAAATTACAATTTTTTGACCGATTAAGCCTGCATAAGATTTACCTCGTTCGGTATTGTAATCGTTAACAGTGTTCACCTATTCAGCTTTTTTGATTTATTGTTTATACTTATCAATGTAAATAAAATCTTCTATAGCTTTTCTTGGAGGTCTTTGCTTTTCTCCGAGTTTCATTGAGTCAGACAGAACGGGATTTACTGTTTCTGAATGCTTTCCTATTATAACAAGAGTAATTAACCTCATTGCATTTGGAATCTCAAGAATCTCTTTTGCAGAAGTCTCATCAAAACCTGCTATTGGATGAGCAACTAATCCTAATTCTGTAGCCCGTAGCATAATGAATGCTACTGCCATGCCTGTATCAAACAAATAGTATAATCGTTCTCCAATCATACAATCATTTTCAGGTTTGCTGAACACACCTACAATCATTGACGCTTTTTCAACCCACTTATTACCCTCGGATAACGTTGTAAAAAGCTGCTTTAAAACTTGTCTGTCATACGCAAAAACAAATCGCCATGGCTGTTTATTTCCACAAGAAGGCGAGATTTTGGCCATTTCTGCAAGATCGTTAACCAAATCGCGAGTAATTTCTACTGGTACTAGCGATCTATAAGCTCTTCTTTTTTCGATATTCTCTTTAACGCTCATGATTACTGTTTATTTTTTCAACTCTACTAATACTTTCTGTACTTCTTTATGGTGTCGTCCCACAGACACTTTAGACCAAACATATGCGATTTTTCCATCCGGATTTATTAAAAAGGTACTACGCGCCACACCCATATATTCCTTACCTCTGAAGTTCCTCTTACCCCATTTACCATACGATTTTATAACATCTTTATCAAGATCGCTTAAAAGAGTTACTTTAAGATTTTTTTTCTCAATGAACTTTGCGTGAGATTCAGGACTATCGGCGCTAATACCGATTACTTCCGCATTTAACTTTTGAAGTTCGGGCAAAATTCCTGTAAAACCTATTGCTTCAGTAGTACAACCAGGTGTATTATCTTTAGGATAAAAGTAAACGATGACGTACTTACCTTTAAAATCTTTGAGGCATACTTGTTTATTGTCTTTATCTGGTAGACAAAATTCGGGAGCATAATCTCCAACCTTTAATTCAACATTTTTAACTGTCAATTTAATTTTCTCCTTAAAAATTTTGGATTTTATTCGTGTTTCAATTATAAGAACATCTGAATACAATTTCAATCTTCAGATTATCAACTAAAAAGGATTAAAAATGTTCTATTAATTATTATTATTAGAAAATTCAAATATTAATAAATTATAAATTAACCATTAATGTGAGATAAGATATGGATAAAAGAAGCTTAGGTATATTTTTAGCAGTTCTAGGCGTAATCTTTTTAGGTATATCAGGAATTACAATTTGGAGCATGTTTTTTGATTACGATGTATCTAAAGGAGTACTAATTATCTTGTCAATTCCATTAATGGCTTTTAGCTTTACTACTATTTTTTTCGGAATCTACTTAATAACCCAAACGAAATTAGGTGTAAAAGCTAAAGGGTTAATTTTAATAATAGATGGTATGATCCCAATAATCTGTTCTATTTACGCTATGGCAGATTCGCGACTTGACGCAATTAACGAATTAAGAACATTAGTTTTACTGCCATTGACCCTTGTTGGCATATTTATACTTATTTACGGAGTATTTTTAGTGACCGCTGACATTTATATAGATAGTGATACAACGAAAAAACGGGCTAACCAAATATTAGGATTAATCTCAATTGTAATAGGACTTGTTAATATAATCTCATTTGTTGTGTTGATTGCTACCTCAGGGGAACAGCCAATTATTTTATCTTTCTTTTGGTTATTGTTAGGAGTAATTTTTGTTTATTTTGGCATTCATTTAATCATAAAAAAAGTTGAGGATAAAAAAAAATACTCAAAAAAGAAAAAATAGGATACTTATGGATCGTTCCTGAATGGATGCCGAGCATTCTCAGCGTTTTGGATCGCATCATCTACCGTTGGTAACCCTTCCATCGCCTTTCGAATGGCATTTCTAGTTGCTTTAAAATTGTTTATAAAAACTCGTTTTCGAGCACTGGCGCTTGGGTGTACAAATACATTTACGACAATTAAAATATCTTCAGCGGCTTCTTTAGGGAGGATTCCATCTTCTACACACTTCATTACTGCTTTAGCCACTGCTGCTTGAGCGGGACCGTAGGTTAGACTTGCATGGCGCAGAGAAGTAACCTTTACTGTAGGTATCATAATTGTTGCTGGTTTAACTTGCATGTTTGGTTCTAGAATAACCTGTAATCCTTCGCGACCTTTCGCAGGATGAGTTAAAGCTCGAGCGTAAGCGTCCCCTACGGGTCCATCCTTGCTTCCAATCAACAAGTCAATATGTGCTAATTCTGCTCTATTCCCAACAAGAGATTCTCCAACTTTTAGTCTAAAATCAGTTATTTTTTCTGGAGTAACACCTACTGCGTAAAACCTACTCGTTAGTTCTTTCTCACCAATTTTGAACTTAATTTCTTTCTTTTCGATGTATCCTAACTTTTCAAGTTCAACTCTAAATTCGTCTTGAAGCTCGTACGATAAAGCATCTCCAAGAATGATCGGTCGTCTTGTAGTACCTACTGGAACTCCCATCATATTTAAGCATTCTTTAACGCCTAAAGCGCCAGAATTGATTAACATGCGAGCTAACTTTTGAACTTTCTTTTGTAGAGTTTGCGCTTCTTTTAACCGATTATTTTCCACGTGATCGTAAATTTCAAGCCACACTTTTGGAATAACATTAGCAGAACCAAGTATGCAACCTGCAGCGCCACCTGCCAAAGCACCTAATACATTTTCGTCCCACCCAATCAAAACAGAGATTTTATCGCTTACTTTTTCCAGTAACGCAGAGAAGTACTTGTAATCACCGCTTGAATCTTTTATTGCGATAAAATTTTCGATATCAACTAGATCTTCTACCACTGTCCAAGGCAATTCTACACCAGTGCAAACTGGAATGTTATACAACACTAACGGAATATCCGTTTTTTCAGCAATCGTGAAGTAATGATCGTATAACCCCTTTGCTTTAGGTTTTAAATAGTATGGCGTAACTATTATACAGGCATCAGCCCCAATATCTGTTGCAGCTTTGGTTGCGTCTATAACTAGTTTTGTACCAGTCTCCCCTGTTCCTGCAATTACTGGAACTCTTCCATTTGTTTCGTCTACTACGATTTCTATAACCCTCAATCGTTCCTCAAAAGTCATATTGACAAACTCTCCAGTCGTTCCTACCGGGACAAGCCCCGTAACTCCTTGGTCTATGAGATGGTTTACTAAATTTCTAAGATTTTCTTCGTTAATTGATTCATCTTCTTTATTAAAAGGAGTTACCAATGCGGGCATAACTCCAGTTGGTCTAAAATCAAATTTTCCCATTTAAATTAACCTCTATTTTTTATTCTCAAAGATGTAAATTTTTAGCAGCTATAAATGTTAATCCCTTTTTGGTTAGAGCTTCAGCTGTAGTATTAACTGCTTCGTATCGGTCGAGAAGGTTTACGCGTAATGCTTCCCATATTCCCGCTTCTTCAATATCTTCCTTAGTCATGAAATATTCAAGGATGTCTGTAGGATGTTCCCGTTTTTCGTCAACATCAACATTTGCTCCCTCATGTTTCGCGCTTACATTCTTCACTTTCTTAGCTAATTCCATTAATTCGTCTCGACGGTCATAAGGCTGTCTTACAATACTTTTCCATGTTTCAGTTATATGGTGTTCTATTCGCACTACATCTTCAAAGCCAAATTCTTCTCTTATATAGGCAGTTACTTCAATTGTTTCATTATTAACTGAATTTGCTAAGTTAAAACCAATCAAAGGACTTGTACCATCCTCTCGTGCAAACAATTTAGCAGTTAATAAAGTCCAAAGACAAGAATAGGGGTTATCGTTTCCCATATATACGCTAATTTTAAATTCGTTGTTGATACCAAGTTTATGGATAAAATACCCTAATAAAACAGTGCCAGGATTTACGTTAAGAACCTGTTTAATGCCGTAGTTAGTATAATAATAAAGAAACTCGTCGATCCATTTCAACGCAAAATCGTTTGGTTGTCCAACGCCGCCAAAATACCCCGTAATTGTATCAGGACCTCCAAGATGCACATTCACAGGCATACCATCTGGTCCAGGTGCTGTTCCTTTTGTGTCAAGAGTCTCAACCCATGTTGAACCTATGATTTGCATTGCCGCTGCCATAGCTAATAAATCCCCGTCTTCTTCCTGTTCTTTCATGAATCTTACGCGAATAATTCTACCAGGTACTAACTTTTGATTTTCAACGGCATCTCTTACCATATCCATCAAAAAAGGAAAGTATTGACACGCAGAAAGTTCTAATGTTATAGCAAAGTCTTCGTCGAAAGTCGTTTCAGACGCTTTATCGCCTAATATCTTTTTTCGATAATCTGCTATGCTAATAAAAGAATTATTGTCGCGTTGAGAAATCAACCACTCAATATCCTTAACATATTCTGGTTTCTTCTTTTTTAACTTTTCGAGTAAATTTTCTACTTTACTGGCTTCCTCCGCCTTTCTATTAATCTCTTCTACTCCACCATATTTATCTATAATATCTAATAGATCGTTTATCAGTGGATTTTTATCGTCCAATAAGAAATCGTTTATTACTTGTAATGCGCTATCTGGAATTTTCAATTTTTTTCTCAAATCGTTCATTTTATCATTTACCTTATTGCTTTTTTACTATTTTATATATAAATTTTGAATTCTACCCAAAGAATTCCCATACTTCCAACTTTCATTGGAAGAGACCACAAATTTAATACAAGTTTCAGTATATTATAAATTTATTTGTAAATAAGCAAAAAGTTTTAACTAAATCCAAAACTGATACTTTAAAGGATAAAATAACTGAAGTGGAATAAAAAGTGTATAAGTATAGTGTTTCAATTCTCGGTACAGGCTTCATTGGGCTCTGTTCAGCAGCTTGTTTTGCCGATAAGGATATAAAAGTGTTAGCTTCTACTCATAACGAGAAGAAAGCTAAAATGATTAACGAGGGAAAAGCACCTTTTTACGAAGCAGACTTACAAGAAATGATGGACGAAATTAAAGCGAATAAACCAGAACTATTACAGTGTTTACTTGACCCCATTAAAGCCGTTCTCGAAACGGATATTTCAATGATTACTCAAGGAACGCCAATGCGAAAAGACAAAAGCATAGACTTGGGTTACATCGAGAGCACGGCTAGAGAGATAGGAGAAGCTCTTAAACAAAAAGATTCTTACCATCTGGTCGTCGTAAGATCAACTGTTGTTCCTGGTACTGCTAGAAACCTCGTTGGAAAAATAATCACTGAAGTTTCCGGAAAAATTCCAGGAAAAGATTTTGGCTTGTGTATGCAACCTGAGTTTTTAGCGGAAGGGAGATCGATTGAGGATACTTTAAGACCAGATAGAATTGTTATTGGTGCAATCGACGACAGAAGCGGTGACATGCTCCAAGAGTTTTACGAATATTTCTACGGTGACCACCTACAAAATTGCCCTCTTCTAAGAATGAATTTAGAAAGTGCTGAACTCGTTAAATATGGAAATAATTGTCTTTTGTCTACGAAAATTAGTTACGCAAATGAATTCGCAAATTTCGCTCAATTAGTGCCTAATGTCGATATAGTTCAAGTAATGAAGGGTGTGGGCTTGGATTATAGGATAAACGATCGATTTTTAAATGCGGGAGTAGGATTTGGAGGTTCTTGTTTTCATAAAGATGTTAACGCTATAAAAGCGTGGTCTAAATCAAAGGGCTATCCTTCGAGGTTATTAGAAGCGGTTCTTGGAATCAACGACGATCAAGCAATTGAAATTGTTGACATGGCAGAAGAACTTGCTGGTAAACTAGCAGGTAAAAGAGTTACTTTATTAGGTCTTTCATTCAAACCAGGTACTGACGACATGAGAGAAGCACCTAGCTTAAGAGTCGTCGAAGAACTAATGAAACGGGGTATTACAAACATACATGGATTCGATCCTAAAGCTAAAGAAACAGCAGAGATTGAATTTGGGGAAAAGATAAAGTATGCCGATTCAATTGAAGAAGCCCTTAAGGATTCAGAATGCGCTTTTTTAATAACAGAATGGGACGAGTTTAAAAATTTGGCTCCTGACGATTTTAAGAAAAGTATGAAAACACCTAACGTAATAGATGGAAGAAGACTATTCGATTACGATAAGTTCAACAAAGCTCTACCATTTAGAGCGATAGGCCGTGTCGATTTAGAATAATCAGAATTTTCTTTTATTTTAGGAAAATGAGTGAAATTAAGTTAACTTTTATCTCTATTTTATTTTTCATTTATTAATTGGTCTTTAAATCTCGAATATAATATTCCGGTCAATTTTCATTAGCTAATACCTCCATAATTGAAATTCTATCGTATTTATCTAACATTGGCTTAATATCTTGATATTTTGATATAATTTTAAGTTCGTATTCATGCATTAATGTTTTATCCCTGACAAACAGAATTTTACTATTCATTATTAATCCAAACAAAAATCTGGGCGTTCCCTTATTTAAAATTCTTAAATCTACATTAGTTTTATGCTTAAAGTATTTTTCAAGCTCCAAGCTTAATTCTGCAAAGTATAACGGGGGTTCTTTAAAGTCCCTTTTTAAAAGAACCCCAATATCAATGTCACTAAATTCCGTTTGAACCCCTCTAGCGTATGAACCATAAAGATATGCTAATTGAATTTCATCATATTGAGGAAATATTTCAATCGCAACTTGTTTTAACTCTTGAATCGAAATAATTTTATATGTAGGTCTCGTCATCTAATCTTATAAGGAGGTCTAAATATTTAAATCCAAGGTAAGATTCAATTTTTCCTTATATAACCTTGGCAATGTAATTGATGGAAGAAAACTATTCGATTACGATAAATTTAACTAAATTTTAACATTTAGAGCAATTAGATGTATCAGTTTAAAATAACGCTTGAAGGATTTTATTCAATATTGTTATTTTCTCATTTTATATTTTTATACCGTTTTTAAATAACCAATAATTTTATAGGTAAACTAACATACTGTTAAGAGTAAAAGAGAAAAAATGAAAAACATTAGAAAATCAAATATTATGAAATCATTTAAAGATTCCGCAGACGAAATAAATGGAAGTAAGGTTGTCTTGAAGAAATTATGTGAGCGATGTGGGAAACCTTTAAAGCTCTATCAGCGTAATTACGATAGACCTCACAAGTTCGTTTTTATTAATATAGCCCAAATTCCAGCAAAACACTATTTTTGTTCTAAGCGATGCAAAAACGAATGGATTTTTGACCCAACAAGCGAACATCCAATAATTGATGTAAAAACTACAATACCATAATTCCATTAAATTGAGAAATTAATCTGGAGATACTTGCCAGATTTTAATCATCTTATCGTTTGATTTAGATGCAGAAAATGAATTCTATTTTAAAGGATATGTAGGTTTCTTCTTTTCTCTGAATCTATTTAAATAATTGAATAGTTTATTGTCAAAATTTTCAATACATAAAAATTAAATAATAAATTCTCTTAGAAATAAATATTTAATCCATAACTTAAAAAACCAATTATAAGCAAGCTGATTTTTATTATGCCTTCTGAAAAAACTCTACGTGATTACTATGATACTACCGGTCGTAACGATATTTTAACTGGTGGAATCAAAATGATACCCATCCAGACTCCATTCGGGGAATTTAAAGTCTGGACTAAAAGGATTGGAAATAATCCTACAATCAAAGTACTTCTCTTGCATGGTGGTCCTGGTGGAACCCATGAATATCTTGAATGTTTTGATAGCTTCTTTCCAGCAGAGGGCTTTGAATACTATTATTACGACCAGTTGGGCTCCTATTACAGTGACCAACCTACAGAACCCGGCTTATGGGAGATATCTAGATTTGTCGAGGAAGTAGAACAGGTTAGAAAAGCTCTAAAATTAGACAAATCAAACTTTTACTTGCTAGGGCAATCTTGGGGTGGTATACTAGCAGTTGAGTATGCTCTGAAATATCAGGATAATCTCAAGGGTCTAGTTATCTCCAATATGATGATGAGTGCTCCGGCTTACGGGAAATATGCTGATGAAGTCCTAGGGCCTAAGCTTAAACCTGAAGTATTAGCTGAAATCAAGGAGTTGGAAGCCAAAGGAGATTTTGATAATCCTCGTTACATGGAGTTATTGTTGCCTAATTATTACGCTGAACATCTTATTCGTATGCCAGTTGAGCAATGGCCAGATCCCATTAATCGAATGTTTAAACACCTTAATGAGGATATCTACGTACCAATGCAGGGACATAGTGAATTAGGAATCCGAGGGACATTGAAAAACTGGGATAGAACCTCTGATTTACCAAAAATAAAAGTTCCCACATTGGTAATCGGAGCTACTCACGATACCATGGATCCCGAACACATGAAATGGGTATCTACCCAAGTACAACAAGGAGAATTTCTGTTATGCCCAAATGGTAGTCATTGTGCCTTTTATGACGATCAGAAGATATACTTTGATGGGTTAACAAAATTCATCAAAGATGTAGATCGAGGAACATTTTCTCCTAAGTAAATACTCTGAATTACTACAAAGTTATTACGACATTTCCCTTTTTGTGCCCTAATTCTACATATTTATGAGCTTCTACGATCTGTTCCAAGGGATAATGTTTATCAATGACCGCTTTTAATTTTCCCGCTTCAATAAGCTCTTTGAGCTCAATTAGAATATTTGTTGACACTTTTACTGAAGATTTAACACTAAGATATATTCCTGTCTTCTTTAAAAACTTTTTACCTTCGGAAGTCGGAATCTTGTCTACTGCATCAAAAATAAGGTCATAAGGCTCACCAATTTGGGTAAAATCCTCTTTCGTGTAATCGATTACCTTATCGGCTCCTAGTGATTTCACCATTTCTAAATTAGATGTACTGCAAACACCGGTAACCTTTGCACCAAAGGACTTGGCTATCTGTACAGCAAATGTTCCTACACTTCCAGAAGCTCCATAAATCAAAACACTTTGGCCGCTCTGGATATTTGCCTGTTTAAGAATAGACAATGATGTAATTCCCGAAGCAGGAACAGCAGCGGCTTCCTCGTAAGTCATATTGGTTGGTTTTATTGCCACTAACCCTTCTTTTGTCACCTTTTTCCTAACTTCTTCAGGCAGACATATGTACTCGGCATAAGCGCCAAAACCAAAACCGGTAAATGCAAAAACTTCGTCACCTTTCTCAAATAGTTTCACGTCTTTACCTACTGCCTCAATTTCACCAGCTATCTCAAACCCTAGTATTGGTAATTTCTTTGGTCTTTTGAGCCCACTGAGAATTCTTGCAGCATATGGGACACCCTTTCGCATTTTCACATCCCCTGCTGATACTGTTGTCGCATGAATCTTTACGAGTACTTCATTGTCCTTGGGAGTTGGTTTTTCTACCTCTTTGAGCTGAAGAACATCCGGCGGTCCATATTCTGTATATACAATTGCTTTCATAATAAGCCTTATTAGAATACATTCCATATAAATTGATGTCTGGGTTAAGAATAATTATTCCCAATAATTCTAAAATTATGTTTCGTTATTATGCTCGACAATTATTACTACATTTCCCGTTTTCTCCCCTGTTTCGACATACCTGTTAGCCTCGGCAGTCTGTTCGAGAGGGTAGCTTCTATCTATGACCGATTTTATCTTTCCCGCCTCAATAAGCTCTTTAATGAAGAGTAAATCTTCAGTCTTTGGCTTGACTCCCGAACCCTTTCTAACATTACAATAGAATCCTGTCTTCTTTAAAGTCTTTTTACCTCGTGAAGACGAAATCTTGCCTACTATGTCAAGAATAAAATCATAGGTCTCACCGCTTTTGGTGAAGTCTTCTTGAGTGTAATCAATGACGCGGTCTGCACCAATTGAGCGCAGTATGTCCAATTTCTTCGTGCTATCCATGGCAGTCACTTCAGCACCAAAGTGCTTGGCAAGCTGTACCGCAAAAGTACCTATAGTTCCACCCGCTCCATTAATCAGGACCTTTTGTCCGCTCTGGATATTTCCTTCTCTAATATAATATAATGCTTCAAGCCCCCCTACAGGAACGGCGGTAGCTTCTTCATAAGTCATGTTGGTCGGTTTTATTGCCAGTATTGCATTATCAGTTTCTTCAGGATCTTTGGGTTCTTCAGGTAGACATATGTACTCAGCCCAAGTACCCATACCAATAAAACCGGTAGCTGCAAAAACTTGGTCACCTTCCTTAAATAGTGTTACATCTTTGCCTACTGATTCAATTTCCCCGCCTAACTCCATTCCTAGCATAGTTATTCTCTTTGGCTTTATGAGACCTACATATGCCCGCATGAGGTACCGAAACTTGAGTGCGGTTTTCATCCTTCGCATTTCACAGTCCCCCGCTGTTACCGTTGCTGCATATATTTTAATCAATACTTCATTGTCCTTAGGAGTAGGCTTTTCTACTTCTTTGAACTGTAGAACATCAGGAGAGCCGTATTTTGTCCATATAATCGCTTTCATTTTTTTTTCCATTTTTTCCACAATTTTAGTTTTGTATTACTATTTATATTTTTATTTTATTATTAAGTAATGAATTTACTATTTTGTTTTCTATTTAGATTCAAGAATTTTGCGGATTTTCTCTAGTCGCGTACTTTTAGACAATCTTTTAGTAATAGGGTTGTGATCTCCATATAATCCTTTGTGATACGCTTTTTTGCTAGCTTGATGAAAAACTCCTAGCATAAACCGGTGTGAATTCCTCGCTACATTTAATGCGTCTTCTTTAGACACCGGCTCTTTATCTAGAAACTCAATTTTATCTTTGTATTCCTCCCATTTATGATACGGCATCGCTGGTTGAAGAACCTCAATAAATGAGAAACCTTCATGTTCTATAGCTTTAACGATAGTTTCAGTTAAATGTTTAATGTCTCCAGCATAAGTTCTTGCTACAAATGTAGCACCTACTTCTATTAGCAATGAAATTGCATTAAAGGGGTCCTCAAAGCTTCCACCAGGAGTTGTAGGTCCTTTCCATCCTTGATCTGTCAACGGAGAGAACTGCCCTGTAGTTAATGCGTAGACACCATTATTATGCAATATCATGGTGATATCTTGATTTCTTTTAGCTGCGAATATTGTATGAGCTAACCCTTCGCCTAAACCGTTCCCATCTCCAGAAAAGGTAATCACTTTTAAATCGGGATTTGCTAGTTTTATTCCTTCAGCATTCGAACTATTTCGTCCATGTAACCCATAAAGTCCGCTTAAATTCAAATAATCGAAGATTTTCGCGTGGCATCCTATACCCGCAGTTATTACAATATCTTTCCTATTGATTCCTTTTGCTTCCAGCTTTGGGATTGCGTTTCTCAAAGCGGTGAATATACCAAAATTCCCACAGCCAGGACACCAAGTGACTTCGGCGTTAGTTTTTAGGTTATCCATATTATTCCAACTCCTCCTTAATTTTAATTGAAAGCTCAATTGGATCGAAGGGACGACCATCGTATCTTCTGATCACTTTTCTAATGTTCAACCCCGCCTTCTCTTTAAGAAGCGATGCAAATTGTCCCGTAATGCTTTGTTCAATTACTATATTATCTTGATTTTTAAATTCTTCTAATTCCCAAACTGGTAATGGGCTTAGATAAATCGGCTGAACGATAGTAGGATTTATTATACCATAATTAATAGCTTCTAAAACACTCATATAAGTAGATCCATAAGTAAAAATATTGGTGGGGTGTTCTCCTCTGATAATATTTATCGTGTTTTGAGTCTTTAAATGTTCAATTAGCGCATTAAGTTTCTTATTCCTTTTATTATGCATTTTTGCGATCACATCAGCGCTCTCTGTTGTAATTCCAATCTCATCGTGTTCGTAACTATTCCATTTAATTACTTCATTGGAAGGTGGGAATAGCATTGGCGAAATTCCATCATCCATGTCTTTATATCTTTTATATTCTCCCCCATTATGCATCTTTGGTTCTGCCCATTTAGCTCTATCAATATCTAAGTCTATTGTCATACTGCTTTCAGATAAATGCTTCTCTGTTAGAAGAATACCTGGTGTTTGAAACTTCCAAACAAGATCTATCATTTCCGCAGTTAAATAATAAGCTTCTTCTACGGTTCCTGGAGAGGCTACTATTCGTAAAAAATCTCCATGACCCGCCGATAGAGCAAAATTTAAATCAGCTTGTTCAGTATAAGTAGGAACACCAGTAGCAGGTCCAGGACGCATAGATAGCACACAAAGTATGGGAGTTTCAGTTATACCTGCCAAAGATATGCCTTCGGTCATAAGTGCGAATCCTCCACCACTGGTCCCAACCATAGATTTCGCACCTGCAAATGCTGCCCCTATTGCCATATTGATTACAGCAAGTTCGCTTTCAGCATGAACAACGGCTAAACCAAAGTTTTTAGCCTGTCGTGCTAAAAAGTGCAGAATAGACGAAGCAGGAGTCATGGGATAGCCAAAATATGTATCTAATCCCCCAGCTATTGCACCAAGGCTTATTGCATCGTTTCCTGTAATTATAGGTCTTTCTTTATTTCCTCTTTCTAGTGGATACTTATTTTGACATCCCTTTTTTACCATATCGTATATAGAATCGGCAAATTTGATATTATCTTCGATTCCTCGTGGATACTGGTTTTTGATATTTTGGTTCATTTGATCTATACTCATCCCTATTGTCGAAGATAATATAGCTACGGCCCCTACCCCATACATCAATTTCTTCATAGGGTATTTTTCGGCTTCTGAACTTAACGAGATGCCAATACCATCGACATTATCTTGTTCGTCTGAATTAAAAATAACAATACCCCCATCAGCAATGTCGTTATCGTGAGTATCACAACTTCTCTTATCAAAATTGACTACAAGGTTCGCTTTCATATATTGACTCGTAATCCCACTGGAGGAAGTGCTTACCACAGAAAAATTATGACCGCCCCTTATTAAGCTCATGTAATCGTCCATTTGAAACACTTGCCTTCCCATGCTAGAAAAGATATGAGCAGCTACTGATCCTGCTTTCTTTACACCTTCTCCAGCTTTACCTCCAACAAGAAACGTAAATACATCGTGAACCATTTATTTTAAACCTCTTTTTTTTCAATTAATTTTTGATTTAGCCCTAAAACATTTAAACATATGGGTTATAAATCCTAATTTTTAGATTTAGAGAAGAAAAAAAAATGCTTTCATACATTTTGTTAGGATTTGTTATTATGTTCCTACAGTTATTACAATTTTTCCTTTGTGGTGTCCTTCTTCAAGATACCGGAAAGCTTCAGCAACCTCACTTAACGGGTATTGTCTATCTATAACAGGAACTACTTTGCCGGTTTCAATAAGTTCTGTCAAAAAAACCATATCTTCTTTTTTATTTGGTTTCCACACCACAATACTCATTTTTTTACTTCTGGAAATCAATGGTCCTAGTAACGCAGCTTTGAAAACTCGAGCCATGGAGCCTCCAACCATGCGAAGAATTCCATTGGGATTCAAAACACGCTTAAAATCGGAAATCGAATGAGATACTACAACATCAAGAATCAGGTCATAATGTTGCTCACTTTTGGTGAAATCTTCTTGAGTGTAATCAATGACATAATCTGCCCCAATCGAGCGCACCATATCCAATTTTTCCGTGCTGTCCACGCCAGTCACTTCAGCTCCGAAAAATTTGGCAATCTGCACCGCAAACGTACCCACACCACCACCCGCACCATTAATCAAAACCTTTTCTCTTGGCTGAATCTGTTTTTTATCGCGAAGTCCCTGCAGGGCAAGGATTGCCGCTTGAGGTAGGGTCGCTGCTTCCTCGAATGTCATGCGGGCCGATTTCAACAATAATGCCTTTTCAGGAACACACACATACTCTGCAAAAGCGCCAAAACCATACCTGGATAAGTCCACGATTATATCATCACCTGGCTGAAACTGCTTTACATTTCTGCCAACCGCTTCAATCCGCCCCGCTATATCAGATCCGAGTATCTTGTATCTTGGTTTTCGAGATAATTGCATCTTACCTCTCAGAAAATCCAAGTCCGCATCATTTAAAGACGTCGCATGAACTTTTACTAGTGTTTCATTTTCCTTAGGAGTTGGTTTTTCAACTTCTATGAGCTGAAGAACCTCTGGAGGTCCGTATTTTTCATAAACAATCGCTTTCATTAGTATTCCTCCTTATATGATATCACTTCCTCTATGGAATTGTTTCTATACCCTACTATTTTGTATAAATCAAGAATTTTTAAGATTTATAAAATTTCTATTATATATAAAATTATATGTATACCCTAACAATTATTAAAAATTATGCTGTATCGCTTCGAAGTTTAATATCTCTAACTTTACTTTTTTTTGAAGCGAGTAATTAAGATACTACTCAATTATTTATTCGAGAGCTTTTAAAACCGTATACTAAATTTTTTAAAACACAATTCCTTTTAGGAAGTAAGTTTATATCATAATTTTTATAATAATACTAATACAAAATTGAAGTTATCTTAAAAATTATCAGAACAAACACTAATTACCGAACCTAAGGATTCAAGACTTAACTCTTACAAATAGGGGAAAGATTACTATGCAAATCTATGAATTAAAAATCAATAAAAATACGTGCAATGGGTGCAATTCGTGCGTCGTAGCGTGTCCAATCAACTTCAACGAGCTGAGGAAACAAAGCTTTTTGAACTATACCAATGCCGTAATATTGGTCAAAAATGGAATCGCTATACCAATTTATAGCGACGAGAGAGAAGTAAATTGCGATGGGTGTGGAGTGTGCGTAAAATATTGTCCTCAAGTAGCAATTAGAATTATTAATGTGGAGAAAAAATAGGTGAAAAAATGTCGTTTCCAAAAATTTCAAGGTCAATTACAAAAGAGATGGAAAGTATTAAAGTTCAGTTTCTTACTGAAAATTTAGAACTCATTTTAGATCGAGAGAAATGCGTTGGCTGCGGAACTTGTGCGCGGGTTTGCCCAAAGGATGCGATCTCTCGGGGGCCAGTTGGAATGTCTCGTCGGTTTCCAACTACTGAAGATATAATACCAGAACTATACGATCCCAAGCTCTGCGTTTTTTGTGGAACATGCGTTGTTTGCTGCCCTTTTGGAGCATTAACCATGAAAAAAGATGGCGAAATTATCAATTTAGCCGATATTCCTCTTGTTGCTGAAAAAGTTATACCAACTTTAGATTTTGAAACTAAGAAACTATTAAACGATAGGATCGCAAAACAATGGGCTAAAGCAACTGTGAAAGTTATTGACGAAGAATGTGCCAAAGGTTGTGGCTCTTGCGCTGAAGTTTGTCCCTCTGGGTCTATTGTGATCGCTGAAAGACCGGAGCACGGATGGGAAATGTCGAAAAATGTAGAAATTGTTGACGAAGACGCTTGCGTAGCTTGTGGTGCTTGTGATAACGCATGCCCAACAGGAGCATTAATTCTCGAGATAACCGAAGTCCATACTTCGGGAGAATTTGAAGAACGATATTGGCCACCCTTATTAGAAAGATTGAAAACTTTAAGATGGAGTAAAAAGGAGGAGACAGCAGAATGAGCTTAGATAATTTAATTCTCTTAACAGGGCGAACAATTAGTCAAGGAGTAGCACTTGAAGGAGGAAAAGCATCAAGAGAAAATGTAAGAGCTTGTGGTATCTGTACATTTGATGCTGATGATTTCAAAAAGCTTGATTGTCTCGTTGGAACTCCAGTTAAAGTCATAACAGATTACGGTGAAGTAGTGCTTTATTCAACAATTACTGAAGAAGGACCGCACCAAGGTATAATTTTTATTCCGATGGGACCATGGGCAAATCAACTCGTAAATCCTAGTTCTCAAGGATGCGGTACCCCCACATATAAGGGAATGAAAGCTAAGGTTGAAGTTGTAAAAAGCGGAAAAGTTCTAGGTGCTATAGAATTAATAGGAAGATTAAAGGAAGCTTAACTGAGTGATTAAAATGGTAGTAAAAATAAGAACAGTAAAAGATGTAAGTTGTCCGTTTTGTGGGACTCTTTGCGATGACCTCGAAATAGATGTCGATATAAAAACAGATCTTGTTGTAGAAGTAAGAAATGGTTGCCAGATTGGCACCAGAAAATATTTTTCGTCGAATCCGAGCGATCATCGTTATATGAAACCATTAATTAAGGTAAATGGGGAACATAAAGAAGTTTCTTGGGACGAAGCATTAGATAAAGCTGCAGACATATTGGTAAACGCACAACGACCTTTACTTTATGGTTTCTCTAGCACTGAATGTGAAGCTCAGAGCAGAGGTGTTGAATTAGCTGAGATGCTAAACGCTATTTTAGACAACACTGCTTCTGTTTGTCACGGTCCAAGTTTATTAGCGATACAAGATGTCGGGGCATCACTCGCAACACTAGGAGAGATCAAAAATCGAGCAGATACTATTATTTTTTGGGGATCTAACCCAGTTCATGCTCATCCAAGGCATTTAAGTCGCTATAGTGATTTTATTAGAGGATATTTCAGAACTGATGGTAGAAACGATAGAAATATTATAGTCATTGACCCGAGATATACTCATACTGCTCAAATTGCAGACAAATACATCAAAGTTAATCCTAGCGAAGATTACGAATTGATCCAAGCAATCAGGGCAGTTTTAAGAGGGAGCGAATTAGATGTAAAAGAAGTATCTGGTGTTCCTATGGACGATATTAAAGAATTAGTTGAAGAGTTAAAATCATGCAATTTTGGTGTAGTCTTTTTTGGTATGGGTTTGACCCAAAGCCTCGCACATCACCGAAATGTAGACACTGCAATACGATTAGTAGCTGAATTAAACGATTATACTAAATTTCTTCTAATTCCTATGCGTGGACATTATAATGTTGCTGGGGCTAATCAAGTATTTACTTGGAATACGGGATATCCATATTCAATTGATTTTTCCCGGGGATATCCTCGCTATAATCCAGGGGAGTTCTCTTCTGTAGAATTATTACTACGAGATGAAGTTGACGCTTCCTTGATAGTTGCTTCTGATCCCGGTAGTAATTTTCCTGCAGCATCAGTAAAAAATCTATTTAAACATCCATTAATTTCGATTGAACCTCATAAAACTCCAACTTCTGCATTTGCAGATGTGATTTTACCAGCTGCGATTGCTGGTATTGAATGCGAAGGAACCGCTTATCGAATGGATGGAGTACCACTAAGATTAAGGAAAGTTAAAGACCCACCAGGAGACACATTATCGGATAAAGAAATTTTAGAACGACTTATCGAAAAAGTTAAAGAAAAGTTAGGTGAGTAAAGCACGGCGGAAATTAAATTAAAAATAAAAAAGAAGCTAGATTTTCCATTAGAAGCAGATAGTATTACTACTGATAATTTTGCGGGAAAATCTACAGCCGATATTAAGAAATTACCTTTATTTTACGCAACAAAAGAGGTAACTATTGGTGATTTCTTTGAGGTGTCTGGTAAATCTACAGATGTTGCTGATACAAAAATAATTATTGATGGTGATGTATCTAACGTAAAACGAATAGGGGAGAACATGACCGCTGGTGAAATAGTTATTAACAGTGATGTCGGAATGCATATCGGAAATCACATGTCCGGTGGAAAAATTACTGTTAATGGCAATGCTGACGATTGGGCTGGTGCTATGCTTCAAGGAGGGGAACTCGAAATTACAGGCGACGCTGGGCACTATGTTGGATCAGCTTACAGAGGCTACTGGCAAGGTATGAAGAATGGCACGATAAAAGTCAAAGGAAGGGTAGGAGTAGAATCAATGTTATGGGCTAAGAGTTCCAAACCCTCAAACAAGTGGCCAACTTTATACTGTGGAAGTGCCGATTCGTTTTTAGGGATTCACAATCATGGTGGAACTATTGTTGTTGAAGGAGATGTCGACCGATGTGTGGGCGCAGACCAAGCGTGGGGCAATATTGTTATTAAAGGAAAGGTTTCAAGGCTCTTACCTTCTTATAAGAAAGTTGGCGAAGTTAAAGAAGTCCAACTTCCTAACGGTGAAGTGATAAAAGGAAAATTCATCGAATATAGCGGGGACCACACAATTAAGAAAGAAACTAATGGCAGATTGTATATAGCTGCTTAATACTTAATTCTTTTTTCACATAATTTTTACTCATTTTAAATAATAAAACTTCAATATTATGAAATCAATATTTTATTAAGAAACCCTTATATTCCTCTCTAGAAAGAATAGGATCGAAACATGTATCAAAGAAAAGTTAATATCACGAAAATTCACAAGGGCGTCATAAAAGAAGAAATTGATTTAGTGCTAATAGAGAGTCCAATTGATATCATTGTAAATTCGGAACCTTTGGTCAATATTATCTGTTTGAATAAAGATTTAAAAGAGCTTACTGCAGGATTCTTGTTTTCTATTGGAATTATTAATAGTATTCAAGATTTATCTAAAATTAAGGTTGATCAAGTAGAAGGAAAAGTGTATGTTGAACTTGAAAAATCCTTAGATTTATCTAAAATTTTGGAAATGAATCCTGTTAGTAGGGTTATTGATACTACATGTGGAATTCCGTCCCCCTGGCGCAATTTGATTAAACAGAAATTAATCGAAACTGAGGATATATTAAATTTGAACACGCAGTTTGTAGTGAGTTCTGA
>SOKP01000081.1 GCA_004375715.1 Promethearchaeota archaeon
TCAGATTTTTTAAATTAAATTATTTGTTAAGCCTTTATCAAAATTGCAAACCATCTCTTTATCTTTCTAACTCAAAATGAAACATGTTCGAATTTAGGTTTATAAACACTTTACAACTATACTTATTAAAAAATCATAAAAATTGAAAAGTAGATGTGAAATATTTGAGCGAACAAAATAAAGAAAATCCTGAAATTTTAGATTTAGAAAGTTTATTAGCTTATCAAGAAGGCTCTGTTGTCAGTAGAATGTTGATGAACAAAAAAATGGGCACGGTAACTTTGTTTTCTTTTGATAAAGGTGAGGGTTTAAGCGAACACACAGCCCCGTTTGATGCAATAGTTTATATCATCGATGGCAAAGCGGAAATTATAATATCTAAAAAGAGTTACATTTTAGAAAAAGGGCAAATGATAACCATGCCAGCCAACGATCCTCATGCTCTTAAAGCTTTAGAACGTTTTAAAATGATGTTAATAATGGTTAAAGCTTAGAAAATAAGTGATTTTTTTTCTTATTGTTTTATCTCTTGAAAAAAAATACTTTTATTATTTCTAATTAAATTTTTTCTTTTTCTCCAGAAATTGTTGTTCAATCAAAATATCCATCTGAGCATTCAACCAACACAACTCATCATAAGTGCTAGATGAATTAAACACTTCCTCTGCCTTTTTACGAATATCCTCAAGCGTAGGCATATTTAAACTGATATTTTGAATAATTTCGGCTAATAGCCAACATAAATCGTTATATGAATATTTTTTTAATGAGAGATAATAAGCACCTTCTCTGATTTGAGATTCTAAACCAATTTCTTCATCATCTTTTGACTCATCATCTTTTTCTGTAGATATCTCTACTTCAGCTTCTTCGGTTTTTGTAACATGTACTCTGTGGTTTCTTAGTTGCGCTAACCATGCAAATACACCTGCTTCAACATCTTCCTCTTTAATTTCTGGGGGTTTAATCTCCGAAATGGATGGTGCTACTTCTTTAGGTGCTACTAATACTAACTCGGGTCTGCGTCCAGTTGATTTACCGGGTATTAGTCCCTTTTTTAATTGATCCATCATCGATAAAAATGATCCGTATTCCCGCTTTTGCATCATTATTAATATCTTGCACGCACCGCCACGATCTTTGTCAAATCTCCTAGCCCAAGCTGCTGTTAGGTCTTTTTTATATTGCGGAACTTTAAGTCCCACCCAGATGTAAAGCGTTTTTTTCTCAATATCATCAATCAAATATACGTGATTATCGTCAAACTCTAATTTACTTCGATCGATTAAATTTCCTTTATCATCAAGACTATAAAAATTCAAATATATCACACACTAAAGTTGATTAAGCTTATAAAAATAGATTCAATTAAGGTATAAAAATTTTTATTAATATGACGGATTTACTTGAAATATTAATCAATTAATACTTATTAAACTCATAATAATTAGAAATTTCTTCCATTCTCGTTGAATTAAAATTATGGAATATCTGCCATAAAATTCGTACAGGTGTATTTAAAATTAAAAAAATTGAACTTTTCTCTAAAAATGGTGATTCTCGCGGTTTTTACGATCTCGCTAATCAAATTAACGATTTAACAGGTAAAGAGTGGGTATTTTCAACAAAATCAGTAATTCCAAAAGGATATCCTCCGAGTTTTCAATTAAATCTAAGGAATAAACATGGAGGTCAAAAACCACCGGAATTATGTGAAAAGTTGATTAAAACTTTTACTAAAGAGAAAGATCTGATTCTTGATCCTTTTTGTGGTGTCGGAGGAACTTTGATTGCATGCAATTTGAGCAATCGTAAGGGCATTGGGATTGAAATCAACCAAAAATGGATTAATATTTATCATGAAGTCTGCAAAATTGAATCTTTCACTCCTCAAAGGGTTATTAATGGTGATTCCCGTGAAATTCTTCGTAAATTTAGCGAAGATCCAAACTTTAAAGTAGATTTTATATTGACCGATGTTCCATTTTGGAAGATGGACACTGTTGAGAAATCGAAGGGTACATACAAAAAGGTTGGAGAAGAATCTAAAGGAGTCTATTCCGATAAATCAAAATTAACGCAATTTACCCCTAATTCTCAAGATTTACAGCAAAATAAACGTGATTGGGAACTTTTAATAAAACAAACTTTCAGCGAATGCTATAACCTTTTAAAACCGGGCCGGTATTGTGCTGTTTTTATCGGAAACATGTATAATGAAGGGCATTATCATCTTTTAAACGCTGATATTGCACGCATCTTAAGTCAAATCGGTTACGTCCTAAAATCAGAGATAATCTGGTACGATGTTAACAAAAAATTACATCTTTACGGTATCAATTATTCATGGATACCGAGTATTGTACACCAATTTATTATGGTTTTTAGAAAAGAAAGAAGTGAAAAACTCACTCAAGAAGAAAAGGATAAAATTAAAGCGAAAAACCTCCAGATGACTGAAAAAGGATGAGCATTGAAATGTGAATAAGTATGTAGTTAGTATTTGTTTCTGTTATTTTTAATATTACAATCCTTCTTGTTTCGTAGCGATACCCGTAATCCAACCCTTTTCTTTTTGTTCGTATATATTAATTTCAGAAAATCCTGCTTTAGTTAAAAAAGCCCTATACTCCTCAGGTGAATGAAGTTTAAAGTTTCCGAGTTTCGCCCAGTTCTCTACAACTTTTCTTATCTCTTTATCTTCGCATTTATAGCCCTCGTTGACTAATAGTAATACCCCGCTAATTTTCAAAACGCGATGTATCTCTTTTAAATCGTTAATTAAATCTGGCCAAAAATAAATAGCTTCAAAACCTGAAACTACATCGAAGGTATTATCCTCAAAGGGAAGGCTTGAGACTGAGCTCTCTCGAATCTCAACAATTCCCTCTTCACTGTATTTTTTATTGACTTCTTTACTGACTTTCACTGAAGTGGGTGAATAATCAATTCCGAACACTCTCCCACTTGTCGCAATTTGCGCAAAATGGTTAATATTAGCTCCACCTCCACATCCAATGTCTAAAATTATCATATCTTTCCTTACTTTTATGTGAGATGATCCCCACTCTGCTAACGAAGCGTGTGAAATGTTCATCCTTCTTGCGATTCTTTTGCCGAACAATCCTCTTGGTTTTTTTACTTGGTTAACCATATATTTAAGATATCCGATATGTACTCACTTCTTTATGATTTTGGATATTTTTAGCAATAACTGGTCTATAGAAAATTTTTATTAGGCGTGACTAATTTAGTAATATAAAATAATATTTAATTGCTGATATCGTTTAGCAATCAATAAATTAATTGTTAATCATAAAATTTTACTAATTATAAAACTTAAGTTGATAAAAAATGGGTCATAATCATGATCATAGGTTGGGAATCGAGGCACCTCATTCTCATCTGATACAAGCACTCTCTCCGGCGATTTTTACAATTATTTGGATTTTAGATTCACTGGTTTTCTCGTTTTCAACAATTTTAAACAGCTTTGTACCTTGGATTGTTAGACTTATCTTATTTATAATTATTATCGCCACTGCTTTAGCGTTTATTCGCGCTTCGCACAATATTCTATTTCGTCACCCCGAAAATAAGAACGATCTCATAACTGATGGAATACTTGGGCATGTTAGAAATCCGATGTATTTTGGCGTTCTCCTAATTTATCTCGCGTTTATATTTCTATCGATTTCTTTGATTAGTATATCAATATGGGTTGTAATAATTGTAATTTACGATAAATTGGCTACCTTTGAAGGAAAACAACTAGAAGAATTATTTGGACAAAAATATTTAGAATACAAGGAAAATGTACCTAAATGGATTCCTCGATAGATCGATTCTTCCGCAATATAAAAGCAAGAGCCAGTAGATACGGTAAAGTTGTTATTAGCATTAATAATCCCATAATAAAAAGACCAAGGATGAAACTAGAAATTGCGTAGAAGAAAGCTATTACCAATAAACTGCTTGGTGGGATTAGATCAAACCATTCAGTGCGTTTTAGGTTTTCGTTCTTCCAAATAATAATACCGGAAGCCCACACGATGGTAAAAATCATCCATACCACTAAAAATACTAAAGGTAAATTAAATATAAAAGGGATTCGAGTAATCAATCCAACCAAAATTAGTATTCCTAGTCCTATTGGAACTACAAGCAACACGGTATATAATTTTCGGTGTAATGAGCGTCTAGCATCAACTTCGGTAATGTTCAATAGCCTTAGTTTTTTGCTACCTTTCTCCCAGCTTAACCCATAAGACACTAAATAAGCAATAGGGATAAAAAACCAACCAAAAAAATTAAATGCAGGGATATTGAAGTATTCTCCACCTCCAAACATCCACGCGCCGGATTCCACGGCAATTGGGTCCATACCCCAATCAAGACTGAGTGCAATTAGTGTAGTTGTAAGTATTCGTTGCCATAAAGAAAGCTTTAAGCGTTCAGTTATTATCATAGAACTGTAAATAATTCCTACCCAGGATAGAGTAATAGACAACGGGACCCTATCAAGAATCATAATCAATTCTGTAGCGTAAGTAAAAATACCCGTAAAAACTCCTATTAATTCTAAAGATGCCGCAAAAACAAATATAGTTGCTATCATCAATATACGCTGAATTCGATTCTTTTTCGCGTCCATTAGTGCGTGAACTACAGTTAAGCCAGTCAATATATAACCAATTAATCCTGGAAGAAGTATTAATCCCGACATCTTATCTCTCTAGCATCTTAAAATATGATAATATAAATAAATGACATCAATATTTATTTTATTGATTATTACTATAAAAATTTAATAAGAATAGTTACAAATCCTTTACTTTTGTAAAGATGAATCAAATTGACGAGTCCGAATAAAATAGATGTCAATGTAGACCTTCTACCTCGACCAGGGTCTTCCATTTATAATCTAAATCATAAGGATGTTATGATTAAGAATAAGCTGCTTAAAAAGTTTAAAATCTACAATAAATATATTGTTCTTCCCTTATATCGATTAAAAATTTTACCTCTTTTAGGTTTTGGAAGAATTTTTCTCATTTTAACGACACAAGGAAGAAAAACAGGGAAAAAAAGAAGAACGCCTTTAGAATACCATCGGATAGACGGAGTAATTACAATTTTTTCAGGTAGAGGTGAAGATGCTGGCTGGATGAAGAATATCCGGGCTCATCCTGATGCTCTTTTGGTAAGACATGGGTTCCATCGTTTCCAACCGCAAGTAGAATTTGTAACAAATGAAGACCAAAAGCTTGAAATTATGAAATGGTACGTTGTGAACCATGGAAAATCAGCAAAAATGCTTTTCGGTTGGATCCCAAAAGTTGACGATCCTGAAACCATAAATTTCTCAAAAATGTTAAATATGATTACAATAATAAGGTTGCATCACAGTAATGATTAGATTTAGTATGTGAGAAGATAAACTTGATTCTTTTTTAATTTAGGGCAGTTTTGTGCCACCAAGAATATAATAAAACCCAAAGAAATGTTCTTCGTAAAAATTAATTTTAAATTTAGATTTAACATACCCAATAATATCTCTACTTACATCTACGCCCCAAATTTTATATACTCGTTTAAGAAAGAAGTTCATATGCTTATAGGGGATTTGAGAACTAAGTTTCATTCCAATCATTGAAAAAATACCATTTGGTTTTAACAAATTATATGTCATATCAATTACCGATTTAAAATTAGGAATTATTTCTTTTGCATAAGTACAAAGAACCGCATCATAAAGGATTTTAGGCTTATAATCTGTGATACTCATATTCAATAGTTCAATATTATTCCAGTTGTTTTTATGAGCCAGTGCTTTTGCTAATCGTAAAGATTCTGACGAAATATCAATTCCAACAAGTTTACCCTTTTTACCTAAGTAGCGTTCTATCATTTTAAAATTATATCCCGTACCACATGCCGCATCGAGAATTACAGAATTATTCGTTAAGCCTAACACGCTGATAGCTTTTTTTCTAAAAATTGAATTTTCTGTAGTTCTACCAACAATCATGGTTAAATAATAAAATAGCATATTTTTGGCTAATTTATCGTACTTTTGTTTTAGTATTTCGTCTTCTTGCTTCATTTCTTCTTTTCCTTAATATTCACTACGATGAAAAAATCATAGAAAATCTTAAAGAATAGGATTATAAAATATAATGTTCTTGGTAAAATCGTTTATTTTCTCGAGTTATTGTTGAAAATCATCAAATCTGCTTTAGTTGTTCAAGTATTATAGTATTTAAATCCCTTATATTTCGTCATACAAAAATATTAAAATAAGAAATTTTTATAAAAATCAAGGTAATTAATACTTTAAAATTAAATTTACAGTTCTGAAGCCTAATTTAGAATGACAGCAGAAGAAATTATAGATCCCTACGAAAGAATTTTGCACAATATGCGTGAATACCCTAACGATATCCCTATTGTTGATGGAAATGTGTCAGAAGCATTTAAGGCGTATATTGGATTGTTATTTACCCCTGAAGAAGCAGAAGTAGCTCAATACTTAAGTGTTAAGCCCCAATCCATTAATCGAATTGCTAAGAAAAGTGGAAAAAGCAAGGAAGAGATTAAAGAAATTCTGGAAGAAATGACCAATTCGGGTATCATTCAAGATATCGGTGGTTATTCCTACTTCTTAGCGATGGCACATCTTTTGAATATGGGATTTAAAAACTCAAAAACATTCGAAAGGCTTGG
>SOKP01000114.1 GCA_004375715.1 Promethearchaeota archaeon
ATTGAATTTAATAAACTTTAAAACGAATTAATAATGTTCTTATCATGAGTTTTAACACTTAACTTGTTGAGCTAAACATGGATGGTAAAAACTCTGAAAGAGATATTTGGTTAACATATTGCGAAGATTGTGTAAAATCGAAAATCGACAAAAATGTCCCTCAAGAATTTGAAGACGAATTGAGGGAAGATACTAATTTATGAAAAACATCTAATTTTTGTTACTTAAACCACTTTTCTTCCTATATTTTAATATCAATACTGACCTATTTTAATTATTATCAAATATTTCTAAAATAAAAAAAATAAGTTCTATTTTTCTAATTTTACTAGTAAGATTCAATTATGAACTCAAAAGAACGTGTAAAAGCAGCTTTACATTTTAAAAAACCGGATAAAGTCCCAGTTTTTGACCAAGCAGCAGGAGATGCCTTTCCGATTATTATAACTCCTTCTAAACGTTGGAAACCTGGTTGGAATGAAGGAGAAGAAGGTTTGTTTCCACACATAAGAGGAAGTTATAACTGGGATGAACCACCGTGGGCTCAAGGTAACCCGTTATACGAAGGAAACAAATGGAGAAGCATTCCTCACGAAGAAATTGACGAATGGGGATGTATTTGGAATATGAAAGGTAATGACACAGACATGGGTCATCCAGGTAGGGCTTCATTGGTAGATTGGGATGATTACGACAGATATATTAGCAACTACAATCCCAATGCAAACGATTTAACAAGGTTTTCGCTAGCGCATAGCATGCAAAATGGCTCTGGAGAGGATCCTTATAATTTACTATTATTTCCAACCCAAGGACCTTCTCATGTGGTTTCTGCAATGAGGGGTTTTAGTAATTATTTAGTAGATCACGCCAAACACCCTCTAGAATTAGGGAGAGCATTAGAATTTGTTGCAGAATACCATGTAAATTTAATGAAAAACGCTTTAAAAAACGGGATTAATGTTCACGGGATCTGGTTAGTTGATGATTTAGGAGAACAACAGGGTCCTTTCTTTAGTCCCAAAACATTTAAAAAGCACTATGAGTCTTCCTACAAATATATAATTGATGAAGCCCATAAACTTGGGTTAGATGTACATCTTCACTGTTGTGGAAAAATAGATCGCTTACTTCCTGTTTTGATTGAATGGGGTTTAGATGCTATAGAACTTGATAGTCCTAGAATGAGTGGTTATGTGGATTTAAGACCTTATCGTGGGAAAATTATGTTCTGGGGTTGCGTCAATATTCAATCGATATATACTTTAGGAACTCCAGAAGAGGTCGAAAGAGAAGTGTGGCACATGGTTAGGAACCTTGGGACCAAAAATGGTGGATTCGGGGCTTATCTTTATCCTCAACCAAAGGATATCAGAGTTAAGCGAGCTAACATCAGAGCATTTAAGAAAGGCTTGAAAAAATATGGTGTGTATTCGGAAATTCCTGCATATTGGTGGAGTCATCCGGTAACTGATTTTTGGAAAGATTCTGAAGTTCCTCCTTTACCTTCTTTAGATTCTAACAAAAATTAAAAGAGATTCTTAATATTTATTTAAATTTGATTTCCCATAATAAAGGTTTATTAAGCTTACTTTCACCATTTAAAAATACATGATTTTCTTTTATTGTAAACTCCTTTTCGTTTCCATTTATTAGAACAAAATCGATTTTTTCGAGTTCCCTATTACTTAGTTCTAATGAAATTTTCCATATATCTTCTTTCACGGGATTATACCATCCAGAGTATCCATTTTTGGTTTTTTCTATTCCGATTAGAGAAGAACTAAACTTATAGTTATCTTGAAGGAGAGTAGGTCTTAATTCTACTCCTTCAAGAGTAAAATTTATTCCAACTAAGCGAGTTACATCATATAATGGCCACGCATGAGGGTGTAAGTTGAATACGGGAAAGTCAGTCCAAACAGCTCCAAAATGTCCCAAAAATTCCTCTTCATCTCCATCTTCTTGCTCGCCAGTGATTAAAGACTCATTAAAAACGGTTTGTCCAGGGTATTTAGATAGATCCGAGTTATACGTATCTGGTCCGCTCCAAATACCGTACCAAACATCCGGAAAATTTTCAGCATGATAAGCAAGCGTATTTTTTTTCCATTCGTCCCAGCCCATTTGTCTATCAACTAAAGAAAGAGCCCAGATTAAAGTTCCATTTATCGATGGCCATATTCCAGCATTTACGCCCTGTCCGATATTCCGTATACTCTCAATTCCTTTGCTATGGAGCCTCGCACCAATTTTTGAAGGTTTTCGTACTAATTCATTAATTGATTGTACTAGAATCTTCTTTTCCCTATCCTCTAGAGCATTCCCAATAATAGCCCATGGTTGAGGTTCTAACCACATCTGGTCCTCACCTACCCAGCCTAACTCTTCTGTTAACCAAGCACGTCTAAACCATTTTCCAATCCATTGAGCTCTAACTGCTTCTCTTTGAGAATCAGAATAATTCAGAACTTCTTCAGCGAATTCAGATTCGTTTACAAAATTTAACATTTCAGAGTAAATTTTAAGTGAAAAAATAGCCATCGCGGCGTTTAAAACGCTTTCTCCTTCTTTTTGAATTTCTTTATGTTTCTCAGGTGGAATGTTTCCAATTACAACACCATCGTTCCAATCTCCATTCGAGATCCGTTGAAGTCCATGGCGTCCTATCCCCGTTTTTTTTACTAGGTGACGATAACATCTTTTCAATATTTCTTCGACCGCTACGATCTCAACTCGAGATCCATAAACGGGATATCTCGAAATTTTCTCGGAAAGGAAATCTGTATCACGCGTACCAAGAATATATTCGCTTGCCAGCCATAACAACCACATTTCTTGATCACTCGGTTTGAAAGGAACGGGTAAAATTTGTCCGCTACCAGTGATACCGTAAGGTATTTCACCGCTCTTACGAACTGTTTTCAGAGTATATCTAATTACGTCCTTGACAATATCTGGATCGTTGTATACAAACGGTAGCGCATGTTGTAAAGGATCTCGAGCAGCTCCTTGAAATCCAATTATATATTGATAAACATGACCTTGTGAGAGGATATGTTCTTTGAAAAAACTATCGTAAGTCATAGCACTTCGCAAGTAGTAATAATGCCAGAAAAGCTCGCGATTTACCCAAGCCTCGTCATCGATTTGTAGTTGTATTCTATTAGCTTTCCACTGCTCACAAGATTCTTTAAACTTTGTGGATGTGTTAGTCTTGTATTTTTTAAGTAATGTTTCTAGTTCGAAATTATCGGGGAGATAACCATATAAAAAAGATAAAGTGCAACTTTCACCAGGATCTAAGCTTACTTTCCTTTCTAAGAGCATAGAACTTTCTACTCCTGTTGAATTAATGCTATTATTTAGATTGTTTTTCAAGCCATCAGGAGATTCAACACCACCTGAACCAAAAAAATCTTTGCTATTCGTTTGCATTCCATTGGCTTCAGAGTCTAAGGAGACTAAAAATGTTTTAGGAGGAAATTTGTCGTCAAAACTAGGTTTAAGGTTGTTAGGATCATATATTGTTTTGCTGTCTTCGAAGTATCTTTTATCTTGAATACCAGTGCCATTCTCAATGGACACAAATTCATGTTTGACTTTATCGCTGGATTTATGCCTGATATCTCTTGGGTGTTTATCGGATGTTTTCGAAAGGATTCCTGCAAAAGCAGCAGCAGAAAATTGATACATATAACACCCCCAATATTCGATCCAACGTAAGTCTGCTCTTTTTTTTCTATTATTGGTAATTTTAACTTGAGAAATTATGACAGGATCGTCCCCAAAAGGTGCGAAAATAATTTGATTCACTAAATATCCTTTTCCAATCACTTTTTTTTGAAAATATCCAATTCCAAAAATTCGTTCGAATGAATCCGCATTTCCGGAATAAAATGTGCTTAAGTGATCGTCGTTATCTGTTAGATAACCAAAACCTCCAGCATACTGTCCTTGTTCGGGATTAAACTCATTTAAATATTTTGGACTTCCCTCGTCTTGTCTTACCTGGATGTGTCCATAATTTGAAGCTACAGCAACCAGCCTATCGTTTCCAACTTGGTGAAGATGTTCTGTCTTTGAACGCCACTTATCATTCATTGGAGTGATTGCTTTTGGATCGCTTATTTGATCGCATGTGTAACGATATGCGGGCAATCCAAAATTGTCTTCAATCCATTCACCAAAATAACCAGAACCAAATGCTTTTTTTGACATTTCTTTCATCATCTCTATTTTTAGCCTTAAATCATTAATTATTAATAAAAAAATCAAAATCCACAATCTCGATTGACGGGATTTTTTTCCTTTGATATTTCTCTTTTAGTTAATCTTAAAAGGAGTTCTGTTTTGACTCCCAAATACGTATTATCATCCCATAAATTATTCATCTCATCAGGATCTTTTTTGAGATTAAATAATTCTCCATGTTCTCTAAATACAGAAAGTCTCCATTGATCTGATATTAGTGTTCGTATTTTTTGATTGTTATGGTCGTCATCCATTTCAATCATAACATCCACATTAATCTCTTGTTGGGGATCCTTGAGTAATGGTTCTATGCTTTTACCCTGCATTGAATCGGGAATCGGGAATCCTGCTAATTCTAAAATTGTTTCAGGAAGATCTATTGAACTAGTCAATGAATCACAAACCTTGTTTTGAATTCCTCCTGGCACTTTTATAATAAGAGGGATTTTAATTAAACCTTGATATAGAAAAGGTCCTTTGAAGAAGAATCGATGTTCTCCACCAAGATCACCATGGTCAGTTGTATAAATTATTACGGTATTCTCTGCAAGACCGAGATTTTCTAACGATTCTGTTATTTCTCCAATTGCGTCATCCATCATTTTTTCTGTACCATAGGATGCTGCTAAAATCCGTTTAGCTTCCATTTCTGTTAAATTTTTTGGTGTTGGGAATATGTCCTTTTCAGTACCTTCTGATCGTAGAAGTTCGTTGTAATGAGCCTGATTTAACTTTGAGCTATTTTCATGATTGTCATTAAATGAGGACGGTAAGATAATATCTTCCGGTTTATACATATCAAAATATTTGCCCGGTGGTGAGAATGGATGGTGTGGGTCAGGGAAAGAACAAAAAGCAAAGAAATTCGGCTTATCATAATGCCCCGTGGCAAATCTTTCCAGAAATTCAATCGTATTTTCTTTTACAAACGTCGTGGAATATAGTTTCTCGGGCACACTATGTTTAATAACTTGTGTCCCAATAAATGATTGTTTAGTGTTAATGCATAAATTTAGTTTGGCTTGCATCCTACCAATAGTATCTGATAATCTTATCCTCATGGGCTTTCTAAGTGAATCATCTTCGTCTATTTTTCTTTTTACCCAATTCATGTAATCAGGATGACCACAAAGAGTTCCATGACCGGATATAAGCTTAATTTCCTCCAATCCAAAATAAGGAGAATAGTTAGTTAAATCACTATATTGCTTAGGATGAGCAAATTCTTGACTTACAGTGGGGGATTTAAATTCTCCAGAAGAAGCTCCAAAATAATTCAAATGAATTTTACCAAAACTCGCTGTGTGATATTCTCCAGATTCTAACAGCACATCCAAAAAAGTTCTTGTGCCTTGTGGTAAATTTCTTCCATTTGTAGATACTCCGTGAGATGAAGGATATTGACCAGTGAAGATTGTACTTCTGTTTGGCATGCAAATTGGATTATTACAATAAAAATTCGTAAATCTGATGCCTTCTTTAGCAATTTCATCTATATTTGTTGTTTTTAATACCATTTTGTCATTGTAACAACTTAAATGATCGCGACGTTGCTGGTCTGTAAAGATAAATAAAAAATTTAATTTCTGGCTAATTTTAATCATACTCAAAATTTACATTTCTATTCAATAAGATTACTAGGATTAAAAATTAAAGCCAAAATAAATCTTTTTATAGTCTTAACTCAAGAATATATTAATATTAATTAATAAAGATTTTAGAATAAAAGATAATGTCTATTAGTAAATTACCAAAAAAGCAAGTTACGGGTTATGCAATGGGAATGATTCCTCTGACCATCATTCTTGGAGTCTTTCGCTTAGGTTACATAAAATTTTTCTTCGATTCATTAGGTCTTTTACCGATTTATTTTATAATTGGTATGGTTATTTTCATGTTTATCAACATGACGAACGATCCAATTATTGGACAGTGGCAAGATAATACCAATGTGGAAAAACGAGGTAGTCGTCGGATATTTTACATAAAATATTTTAGCCCACTCCTAGTAATTGTATTTGTTCTTATGTGGTTTCCATGGAGCACTGACAACGCATCCCCTCTAGGACAATTTGTAATGTTTCTCCACTTTGTAATAAGTATCAGCGTTTTTGATACGCTATCAAACATTGTTACTATGGCTTGGATGGCTTTACTGCCAGATATGACTTCAGACTTGGGCGAACGAACGAAAATTAACTTCTTTGGGAGCATATTAGGCTTATTCGCAAGTTTTCTCGTGATTACTGTTCCTACGATGATTGACAACCTTCAATTTTTTCAAATGTATAATATAGTTGTTGCGGTTATTAGTTATGTGTGTTATATCTTAGTCGTTAAATTTTCTAAAGAAAGACCAGAACACCAACACGATAAAAGTCCCCCTTTATGGACGGCAATAAAACAAACTGTGAAATCTAAATCCTTCATGATGTTTGTTGGATTTAATTTTTTCAAGACGCTCA
>SOKP01000178.1 GCA_004375715.1 Promethearchaeota archaeon
GAAAACGATGTGAGAAAGGTATTATTTTTTTTCAGATATTTTTCTAAGATTTTCCGATTATATAGAAGACTTTTTTTTGCTTCACTTATAGCAATTTTTGATTCAGAGATTATAGTAACATCTGATTCTTGTTCTAAAAAATGGTGTTTATAAATTTTCAATATTATGATAAATTATATCCATTACCAGATCTTAAATCTTGAGATAATGATTTAATTAAATATAAATAAATTCGACTTTATTAATTACTCAGAAATTTTAATTATCGAATTATGAAGCAAATTAACTACGACGAAATCATCTCACAGCTGAAAACAGAGCTAAATTCTGAATGCGCAATAGCAAACATATATGGGATTGTATTAGCCTCAAACATAAAAGAATTTTTTAAAGGAAAAGTTATCCCACACAAGATTCTCTCACTTATCTCTAATTCCAAAGACATCGCAAAGGAATTAAAACTTAATAAGATAAATTCATTTGCGTTAGAAGCTCAAGAGTATAATTATTTGTTTACATTTAGTGATGAATTAATTCTAATCTCCAAGTTAGGCTTAAATATGAATTTAGCTAAGTATATGCCCTCCATATCTGTGTTCTTGAAAAAATTAAACGAGAAGTATAAGGAACAAGAAATTACTGAGTTTTCATTATTTGATTTTTCAAAAGAAATTAAGAAAATTGAAGATACCTTCAAAGAAAAGAAAGGTAGCGATAAGAAATATAAAATAATAAAAGATTTGGTAAAATTCATAGCAACGCAATAAAATAAGAATTTAAAAAAAAAGACATCTATAGTAGGTGAGAAATTATTCTAAGACAAGTTTACATTTATAGAGGTGGTAAACTACTCTATTATCGTCATTTTGGAAAAGCACTTAAGAAAGCAGCTTTTGAATCATTGGTAAGTGATTTAATGCAAGATGCTTTCGCCAAAGGAGGTAAGGAGGTAGAATATCATGATTATTATAAATATAGAATATCGTACATTACGAAAAAAGATTTGGAGTTAATGTTTTTATTTGTTACGGGATTAACAGATAATTTCGAGAATATTAAAAAAGAATTAATAAAATGCAAAAAAGAGTTTTTGAATTTATTTGAAGACATACTCCAACACAAGTTTGACGCGAAAACTTTCGAGATTTTTGACCCTACCATCGATTCAATTCATAGGAATCTAAGACCAAAGATATCGTTAATAGGATTTTCTGGCGTAGGTAAAACTACAATAACTCGTTTAATCAAAGCTGAAGAAATTCCTATGGAACACATTCCAACCATAACGGGAGACATCGCTACAATCAAAATAGGAAAGCTACACTTTCATTTGTGGGATTTTGCTGGACAAGAACAGTTTAGCTATTTGTGGAATAATTTCATTAAGGGAAGCGATGCTGTTTTATTAATAACAGATTCTACCTTAGAAAATATAGAAAAAAGTAAATTCTTCCTAGAACTCATAAAAGAGCAAGCCGCTCAAGCACATACATCCGTAATTGGTAATAAACAAGATTTAGACGATGCTTTGAAACCAGAACAAATAGAGAAGATATTAGGATTAAAAACATATTCTATGGTTGCAAAGGATCGAGGAAATCGAGATAAGATGATAACTATCATTGCTGATATACTTGAAATGAGCGCAGAAGTTTCACCTCTATTGAAACCCTTGTTAGAGCGAGATAATTATACAGAAGAAGCTGTAAAAGCTTTAGAAAGCGGAAGATTTGAGGATGCTGCGATGTTTTTTGAGAAAATTAGCGATCTTTGCCTTGAATTAGGAGATGATTCTCTTGGGAAGGAGTTTTATGAAAAATCGCAAAAAATTAAAGTCATGCTTAAAGCAGCTAGTACACCTCAA
>SOKP01000145.1 GCA_004375715.1 Promethearchaeota archaeon
TTTACCCTCTTCAACTTTATAATATTTTGATGCGTCTGTCATAATAATTCATTTTTTTTTAAGTAATTTTAATCGTATTCAAATAGGTGATTATATGGTTCTTTCCTCTTCTTCAACTTGTAAATCTCTTCTCGGGTATCTTTTGGTAAATTCCTTACTTGAATGTGGAAAGGCTCATAGAATTGAAGCTCTTTAGAATCCTGATAAATGTTTGCTAAACCAATATCGTCCGTACTACCGAATTTTGTTTGAATTTTTCGAATGATAGTGTATTTTTCATTTGCATTTTTCATCGCAGCAATTTTCTTTTTAACGTCTAACCTATTAGGTGTGCTGGCATCTAGGTGTTCGATTCTAAATTTAACTTCATTACGATCGATTACCGGGTTTTTCTTTTCCTCTAAAATTTCAATATTAAACGACATTTCGAGTCTTCTAACAACAACAGTTATTCTCAGTTCATCAGTTAATTTAAAGATAATTCTGAGTTATAAAAGAATTAAAGAATATTAAAAAATAAAATTTTGCTTTTTTTAGGAAATAATAGCTGAAAATAAAAGATTTGCGACGAGAGTAAAAATTTTAATGCTTATCGAAATAATTTAAATAATTTTTATGTTCATTATTTTTTTAACCCTAGGAAATATATCAGCTGGAATCTAAGCTTGGATTTTTATAATTAGCTTATTATTTTGGGTAGTGTTATTTATTATAACGGTAAAACTCTATATAAAAACAAGAGAATGAAACTAGAGCAAAAAAAATGAATGATAATTTAAAGATTCCACCAAATGAAAGGCACAAGTTCTCTCAGCCATTAGGCAAATTGTACGTAGGAACTCGAGAAGAAACGATTATTGAAGTAGAAAAGGCTATTAAAGAATATCTAAAAAAAGGATTTGAAGTATCAGTTTATTTAGTAGGTGATATAGTAACACAAGATTTCCTCGCAAGTAATTTTTTAAAACCCTTAATATCAGTCTGTATTGTAGACGAAAAAACTCAAAGAAAACATATTAAGATAGAGATTGAAGATTTTTTTGAAGAAATTATTGAATTTGAAAATCCTGAGGGTGGGATAAAGAAAGAAAGCTTTACGCTTTTTGATGCTATAGTTAAATCCAAAAAAAGAACTTTATTGAAAGTAACCGTAGGAGAAGAAGATTTACTCGTCTTACCGCTAGTTTTGAGCATCGATCTCAACGATAAAGTAAAGAATCTAGTCTTTTACGGTCAACCACCCATCACGGATTCAAAGAAAACAATCCCAGAAGGAATTGTTATGGTTGATGTTGAGAAAAGAATTCAAAAAGTAGTAGATAGATTCGTAGGAATGATGACGTAATTTTTAATACAAAATATGCATAAAAAAGCCTAGCTTAGCGAACTCTTAAAGCATATTTTCCAGGAAAGTGGATTTTAAGATAACTCGCCATTTCTGACTTAGATGGGTCAATTATTATGACTTCACCTGTATAATCTTCACTAAGGCTATGTGTTTTACATTTTGGACAAGTAGTCAGATTTTTAGTCATCAGGTGGCAGTTTTTACAAGCCTTTTCGAGTTTTTTCATTATTTATTCCTCGCTGACTTCCTCTTCCTCTTCCTTTGAGGCTTTTAACTTTTTAGCCTCGATGTTTGCATATTCTTCTTCAACATCAGCTTCGATCCATTCGAGTTTTCCTAAAAATTTTTGCCTCATCGTTAAGCCAAGTTTACCGCTACGCCCAGTGCCTAAGGAAACTGCGATCACTTTAGTTCTTACATCATTATTGACTTCGAGTATTTTTCCAGTCTCTTTGCCTATAAATCGATTTCCTACTTGTTCATACGAGATATAATCGTCGCAAATTTGTGAAACATGAACTAATCCATCTAATGGTCCGAGTCGACAAAACGCTCCAAAATCAACTAATTCTACCACTTCACCCTCCACCACCTCACCAAGTTTTGGTCTAAATGCGAGGATGGAGAATTCAACTTGGTGGAACGTGTTAGCGTTTCCAGGAATGATAATTCCTTGGCCCACTTCAAGTACATCAACGATCGCGATAATAAATCCATAATCTCTCGTAATTATACCCTCGTATTCCTCACTAAGAATAATTCTTGCGCTGGTAGCCTTAGGTTGATTGAAGAGAAATGGTGGTATTTCTACTTTTGTTGAGATTGAAAAAATTTTGAAAATTTTGATACACCAGTAAAATGAGTAAATATTGTTAATTCAAATATAACATAAAATTAAAAATTTGTGGTTTTAACTAATTAAAATATTAAATTTTGAAGGTATTAGGTTTGTATAAAGAGAGGAAATAACTTAAATCAATTGAGCTATTTTTTCGCACGTTCTCCTACAATCTAACAAGATTAAGCCCAACCGAACATCTTTCGTTGTAGAAACGGTTAAAACCGCGTTTTGACCTGCTTGCATGACAAGAAGATATCCGTTCGACCCCTTGATGTATAACTGGTCAAATTCACCTTTATCCATCTCGATAATAGCCCTTTCGGATAAGGAGAGTAAAGCAGCTGTCATAGCGGCTATTCTTGTCTCATCGACTCCTTGAGGAAGTGCAGAGGCAATAGGAAGACCTTCAGCACTTACAATAGCGGCAGATTTTACTTCTGGAATTGCTCCAAGTAATTTTTTCAAAAGATCATCTAAGGTATCGACACTTTCCATTAGAGTCAATTTCTCCTTCTCGTTATATAATGATTTTTATTAGCTAGAGATAATAGAATAGAATACTATTGAGATTATTTTTAGCTTATAATTTAAATAGATTAATAGTATTTATTTATTTTTTTTTTTATTCGTTAATAATCGTTATCTATATAAAAATCTTGTATATTATTGGTTTATTAAAGTTTATAATATGTGGATAAAGATTAGATATAGTGCGCACAAAATCAACACTACTTAGTGAAAATTATACTTGTCTTCTTATTTTTCGCAGTAAACTAGAAATTACTTAGTAGTATTTCTTGGATTTAATTCAAGTTTGACTCAATCTTACATCTATATGTAAAAATAAAAGAATAATTAATTGATGTTTAATTATAAAAATAATTAAGATAACCAATTGTGTTGCTATCATGGATTATTGGGTTTTTGTGGAGAATCTTTATAACACAACTTTTACGCTATTTTTCTTCGTTCTAATGTGTTTGATGTTTTATATCGGAGTGAGGGGTTATAGAGCCAAAAACTCTTATGGTGGAATTTCCTCAATTTTATGTGGGGTATGTTATTTAATTTTTGGATATTACAACTCTGTAGTTGGATTTTTTACATATCCTTTTATGGGGTTTATGGTGTGGTGGATTTTTATGATTCTTGTGGCCAACCTCATCTTTACGACTATTATTAGGGTTGATGTCAAAAAGATGAGGGGAGAAACAGATAGTGGTGAGGCTGAAGTAAAAAAAGATTCGATCTTAAGAAGATATATCAGAAAAATGACCCTAGAAAATCCCTATAAAGACGATATCCCTTTTAGGATGGAGTTAATTCGAAAAAGTTTTCATCTGTCAGGTTTTTTATTACTTATTGCGTTCTTTGGATTTCTAGCATTACCGCCACTGACATCCTTGGTAAATGACGGTATCATTAACATGATTCAGCAGTTGGAGCCATCATACAATTTTATATGGGGCGATCTTATTACTTATCCTTTTGTATTTGGAGATTTTCAAGCAGTAGTTGAGCTTACTATGTTTGCGTTAATTGGTGCTTTAGCGTTTGCTATTATATCAGACATAATTCGAATCGTTTGGGGGCCCGAATATTCAATTTTTAATTTTTTAACTAAATCTATGTTGAGAAACAAAGAAAAAAACGCAGCAGGGCCACAGATTTATATCATCACGGGTTTTATCTTTTCCTATATGTTATACATGGCTGGCATCATTCACATTTTCGTTTTTTTTGCTGGAATCCTTATAGCGTGTTTATCTGACGCTTCTGCCGCAATAATAGGAAAAAAATATGGCAAGCACAAAGTCATACTTAGGAATGAAGAAGTAAAATCTGTAGAAGGATTTGTTGCGGGCGTTGTAGTTGCTTATATTATTGGTTTTGTGTTTGTAGGGCCGGTATATGCTTTAATGGGTGCTTTTATTTTCTTTTTAACTGACTATTTACCAGCTGTTACCGCAGATAACATATTAAATCCTATATTTATACCGATAGGTATACAATTTCTCGTTTTTCTATTAGGATTACCAATTGGATGGTTTTAAACAAATTACATATAACCTAGGAGATAATGTTTTACTAATTTATAATGAGAAAATTAATTGAACAGTTTAAAGAGATCGAATTAGCGATTTTTGACTTAGACGGAGTTGTATACAGAGGAGACAAGCTAATATCTGACAGTGATAAAGTAATTACAGCATTAAAAAAACTAAGGATTAAAGTTGTATATAATTCCAATAATTCCACAATTACTCGACAGATGTACGTCCAACGTCTTAAAGGATTTAACATTGAAAGCAAAATTTTAGATTTTTATACGAGCGCTTCGATCACAGCAAGTGAAATAACTAGATTAAAACAGTACGCTACGATATATATCATAGGAGAAATGGGATTAAAAGAAGAATTAGAAAGATGTGGTCATATGGTCGTTAACGCTGAATCGAACCATATGGAAGTTGACTTCGTTATAGTTGGTCTGGATAGAGCTCTTACTTACGCAAAGATAGCTTTTGCTCAGATGTGTATTTTAAAAGGAAACGCTAAATTTTACGCAACTAACGCAGATGCTTCCTTACCTGTTGCAGCAGGTTTGCTACCTGGTGCGGGCGTAATGGTGAACGCTGTTGAAACCTGTACTGGCCAAAAGCCCGTTAAGATTTTTGGGAAACCAAACCCTGAAGGGGTTCAATCGATTTTAAAGGAAACAAATTCGAATCCTAGCCGTTCTGTCATCTTTGGAGATCGTCTAAACACAGATATTTTAGCAGGGAATCGCGCAGGTATTAATACGGTTCTCGTATTGACGGGTGTGACAAAAACATCTGATGTTGAAAAATTACGGGGAGATACGGATCGATCTCCAGAAGCAGAAATAGGAATGATTCCTAATATCGTAATAAATTCGCTGAAAGATATATTTTTGCCTTGAGTATTATAATCCGGCTCTTTTAAGCATCAATTTAGCAATTTCTGTGAAAATATCCTCGATATTTCTCCCATCTTTTGCAGAGCATTCAATATATCCATACAACTTATTAGTTTTTGCCAAATCAAACGCTTCTTTGGTTGGAACTGCTCGTTTAAAGCTTAAATCTAATTTTCCTCCGACCATAATTACCGGTAAAGGTTTATCTTTGGCTCCAATAAAGCCGTTTTTAAAAATTTTAATCCATTCAGGAAAATTTTTCAAGCTAGAATACCGTGTTATGTCGAACATAAAAATTCCTCCAGACGCACCTAAAATATAGCTCGGTAATAAAAACCTAAAACGTTTTTCTCCAGCAAAATCCCAAATCTGGAGGAGAACAATTTTTCCATCGACTTCTACTTTTTTAACATGGAAATCGACACCAATGGTGATTGTTTGGTTGCTCTTAAAAAGGCCAGTAAGATATCTACCGAGTAATGTGGTTTTACCAACTCCACCATCTCCGAATAAACACATTTTAAACATTACATCGGGTTCTCTTTCGTCTTTTTCATCTTCCAAGTTATGGTCTTCCTCGAGCGTCATTGACTTTTCTCAATAATCGATTTTCCATACAATTTTGTTAGAATAGTATTTTGAAGGATAATTATAATAATAATAAAAGTTAATTATTAAAATATTAATTGTTTCCGAAACAAATTTTGCCAAATTCTTTAAGACTTTAGATGGTTATAATTAGTTCCGTTTTTTTCGTTAAATTCATATTTTAATTGCTTACATTATTTTTCAATATAGGGGATATTATGTCTACGAAAATAAGCATTGTAAACTTAAGAAATTACGATTCAATCCTTGATGCTATTGAAGCGGGGATCACATTGATTGCTGACCCTCTTCCCTTTGATATACGTGAATGTAAGAACATTCTTTTAAAACCTAACTTGCTAAAACCCACAAAGGATGCATGTACTCAGCCAGTATTTGTTAGAGCTGTTTTAGAATATTTAAAAGATATCGAAGTTGAAAACGACAACATAAATGTTGGGTATTCTCCTTGTCAAATAAAGAGCTCATTTAAAATGATCGCTAAAAAAATTGGTTTGTACGAAGTTTGCGAAGAAGTGGATGTAAGATTTATTAATTTTGAGCAAGAAATCCCTGTTTACACCTCACTATAAAGATCAACATAATTTTTTAGAAATAAATAATTTGAAAGTCTTGTATTTTGAATCGAATTTACTTGAACGAATTCATTTGGAGCGTGTGCATATCCTCCAATACCTAAACCACCAACAATGAAGTTCAATCCCAATTGGCTTTGTATCTGACTTAGTGGGGCTGCCGCTGCGCTAATCGGCCAAATTTGGGTGGTAAATCCGAGCTCTTTGAAACTATCTACAAGACTTTTTACTAAAATTGAATTTTCTCTAACTTTTGATCGGTCATAGCCCATATTTTGAACAATTTCAAAGCTGGATTTTAAATTTCTTGTTAAATCATTAACTTTCTTTTTAATTTCTTCAAAAATCAAATTTACCGAAACATCGTGAGCAAATCTAATGTCAATATTACA
>SOKP01000130.1 GCA_004375715.1 Promethearchaeota archaeon
TCTGAAGCAGCAAACTTGGAGATGATTAAAACCTTATCGCCATTATTCGACTATTTCATCGCAGATGCATTTGGAGCAGCTCATAGAGCACAACCCTCGATAATTGGGTGGCCAACATTAATCGCAGGACCCACAACCGTAAAAGAGTTCGAATACATGACTAAAATCTTAGAGTCCCCCGAAAAACCAATGATTATGCTTATTGGAGGAGCTAAAGCTATAGATAAGTTTAAAGCCATGAAGTTCAATTTTGAAAACGAAAAATTAGATTACGCACTCTGCTCTGGTTTAACAGCTATATTAATCTTTGAGGCTATAGGTGTTGAAACTGGAGAAGTAAACCGAGAAGCAATAGCAAAAGATTTAGAGAAAGCAAAGGATGACATTAAGGAAACTTACGAAAAATTTAAAGACAAGATCATTTTGCCAAAGGACTTAATAATTGAAGAAAATGGGAACCGTAAAGCAATCGCTATCAATGAATTAAAGGATTACAATGCTGTAACTGGTGATATCGGTCCTAAAACTACAGAAGAATTCACAGAAATTATAATGAATGCAAAAACAATTATTGCGAACGGGCCACCTGGTATTTTTGAAAAAGAAGTATTTAGAAAAGGTACCTTTGATATGGTTAAAGCAATGGCTGAAGCTGCTAAAACAAATGGAGCTCTTTCTGTAATTGGCGGTGGAGAAATGGGAACTGCAGCAGAAATGTCCGGTTATGCTCAGGAGGTTTCCTTCATTTCTACAGGTGGGGGTGCTATGTTAGAAATATTATCTGGAAAAGATGTTCCAATGGTTAGAGCTTTAAGAGAAAAAAAACCATAAATAATTCGTTAATTATTTTTTTTATATTTTTTCTAGTTATATGAATCGTGTTTATCTAGATTTATGATCTTTCAGAAAAAACTAATAAATTATTTATTTTTTATTAATATACATTATTTATCTCAAATTTTAGTATTTTTTAAACTTAAATTAGGGAAATGAATCTCGGGCCCGTGGTCTAGCTCGGTATGACGTCTCCTTGACGTGGAGAAGGTCGTGCGTTCAAATCGCACCGGGCCCATTATATAACAAAATAAAAGCTATAAAAATGCCGATAAGATTTCGCTGGACATCAAAGGAATACATGCCAATTGCTCTAATGCTATTTGGTGCGTGTGGGATTTTCCAAGTCTTGTTTATATTCTTGGCTCAATTCATACTGGGAGTAGGGAATTATATAGTAGTAATATTAATACCGGTTGGCACAACCATAGCTCTGTTTTTTGGAGTAGTTATTATATTTGAGTCGTTTGTCCAAGTTGAAAAAAGGAAGAAAATGAGAAGCCAATTTCAAAAGACAAGACAAGGGTTATCTAAATTTAGAACAATATTATACTTTCCCATTATTAGACCGATAATAATAGTTTTTCCTGTTTTTGCTATTATATTTTTTAGTACTTATGGGATAAGTCTGATCTTTTTAGATAATGTAATAGCATTTTTGATAGCGGAAAATTTAGCGGTACTAATCTCCTTGCTTATAGCTAACATAATTGAAAAGAAATATGCAAGAATAAATCGGTATTAACATTTCACAGATTATTCATTATAGAAGAATTACATATTCCATTCTAATTTTTATTTATTTACTCAATTAAACTTTATATAATTGATTGTTTAAATTTTAATTATAACTGCTAGAAAATCTCCACTAATAATGTAATTACAATCATGAGGTTTTTATAAATGAAAAAGCTCGAAGTTCGATGTCCATCATGTTCAAGTAGAGGATATATTGAAATCTCAGAGGAAGAAGTCGAGAAAGCCGTTAGAGGTGTTTTTGCAGTAAATATATCAGAAGGAATTGTTTGTGAACATTCTTTCGTAACATACATCGATAAAAATCTTACAGTAAGAGACACTTTCATGGCAGATTTTCAATTAGAGCTTCCTGAAATAACTCCCCCATCAGTTAAAGAACCTGAAACGTCTCCTCAATTAGAATCAATTGATGTGAGCCTTATCAAACTTAATTTAACAGCCAATTTATTAGTAAACATAATTCGAGCGATTTTTTTTAAGAAAAAGGTATTGATTCTTACTGATCAAGCATTTATGGTTAATCAGATTTACAATTTTTTTGATTATATAACGAAAAATTCCTATGAAATTTCTGTACGGGTAAAGTCAGAAGAGGAATCCCAATCCGAGAGTTCTAAAGACGATATTATATTGAAAAACAACATAATTCTTCAAGATTACGACGATATTCTTAATCCAAAGAAGATCAGTATTGAAAGATTATTAGTAAGAAAATTTTTAGAAGAATACGAATTTATGACAAGTTTAATTCATTTGCATAATGGAATCCAAAAATCTTACGAACTCTCTGAAACGATTGTGGAAATAGTCAACAATTTAAAAAAGAAAGAGAAACTTATTTCTAAAAAGGTAATTGAAGAGATAGCAAAAGTTCATAATGTAAAAATCCAATTACCGTATCTCGACTTTCTTTACGAAATCGTTGAGAATTATTTCAAAATAAAGATTCCAAGATCTTCAAATGTTTCTAATTTTCTCAGTACTCTATAATAAAATCTAATATTATTTGGGATAAATTTACTAATTAAGTAATACAATTCGTGAAACACACCTTTCACGAAGTTTTGTTGAATCGTAAAACTCTATTTTATTGGTTTCCGACAACTTCTTTATCATCCATTCAACATTACCTCATCTTCTCATAAATATTATTTGGTAATCATGTTAGCTTTATAGGTGTAAAAGAAATATTGAAAAGATGCGCCGCCCGGGAATCGAACCCGGGTCGCCAAGTTATTGCGAGAATTTTTGAGTAAAACTCTCTTGGCAACCTGGCATACTAACCATTGTACTCGACTGAATAAGAATCAACCGAACTATACTAGCAGCGCTTTTTATTTAGCTTGTTTAATGGTATGAAAAATACACTAAGAAATTAAAATTTTATCTTTTAACATAAAACTTAGAAGGTAATTAGAATTGTATGTTATAAAATTTTAGATACAATCTGTTTTATCTGATTATGGTTAATAAAATCTTCTAGTTCTTTCAAACTGTTAGGTAAACCCTCCCGAACTCCAATCTCTTTACTTTCTAAATAGGACATTGCTGTTGCCATTTTAGAGGACTTCTCTAGAGAAAATCCATTTAGATGAGATATTAAAAGACCAGTTAGAAAAGCGTCTCCAGCACCTGTTGTGTCTTCAACGGGACCTTCATAAATCGAGCTATTTACAATATTTTGACCGTCTGAAATTATGGATCCATTTGGTCCATCTGTAATAGAGATTAATTTTATGCCCATATCTAAAAATTTATGAATCATAGGAACGGTGTCTTGCTCTTCAGTAAATTCTTGGGCTTCTTCTTTATTCAAGGAAACTACATCCGAGTTAGAAATTAAAATTTTTGCCCATTTTGGACTATTTTTAATGATTGACATGCTAGGAGCAGCAAATACTTTACCATTATTTTCTAATGTAAATGTAAGTGCTTTTTCGATTGCTCTACATCCATTTTCTGTAGTCAAGGAAGTCCAAGCAAATGCTTTAATATCTTTAAAAATTTCTTCTTTGACATCCTCGGGTTTCAACATATTATTTGCACCTTTGTATGCTAAAATACTTCGATCTTTTCCCCATTCTGTTTTTAAAATTACAGAAAAAGCAGTACAATCCTCATCTGTTTGAATGACATTCGACAAGTCTACGCCTCTCTTTTTCATATCAGCTAAACATATATCAGCAGAAAAGTCATGTCCAAGTACCCCAATATAAGCACTATTCAAGCCTAACATTGCGCAATTTGAAGCAATATTAGCAGCAGAGCCTCCTGGAACGAATAAAACGCCAGCTACATTTAATTTGTGACTGTATTCAATTGCTGTATATTTTTTAATAATATCCTTATCTAAGAGCTCAAATCTAAGAATATCTTTAACTTGTAGCATACAATCAAGTGTACAACTACCAATTGCAATTACTTCTGGATTCATTTTTAACACTCGTTCAAATTGAGTTTAAGAATAAATTAAAAATAGAGTTTAACCTTAAATAATTTTGGTAGGTAGAAAGGAAGAGGTACTAAATATTGCTTGTATCTAATCTCGTGATTTTAATTTATTTAACTCTTCTTCTAATTCTTTAACTTTTCCATCAGGATCTATTGATGGTAATGCTCCACCAACTTCAACTTGAATCTCTGCATCGATTTCACCTAATATCTCTTTTACTTGACTATCTGAAACAGCAGTATCTAAAGTCATACTATCGATTCCATCCGAAGTAATTTCTTGTGTCACTTCAAAGTCTTCCATATCTATTCCGATTTCAGTCATCATTTCTGTTAGTTGTGGGACTGACAATTGACTCTTTAAAGCACCTAGACTAGCAGCGATGCCTGTCATAATGTTAGAAATGTCTTTAACTGCGCTAGCCTGTTCAAGTTTGAACACCATTCCTTCTAAGTTCGTTCTAAAATGGTCAATCGACCTAGCTTGTTTTTTAACTTGAAGATAATTACGTGCGTGGAATGCGGACCCATCCATATCACCAGCTTTTCGCAATCTAACGGCTTTATCTCTAGCTTGTTTTGCTGTTATTTCCATGCGTTTCGTCTGCCTCATAAGTCTTTTGTTAAACACTTTAAGCTTGACGGTTGCAGAACGAACAGTATCTTTTTTCTTGCCTCCTGAGAGCCAATTACTCATATCTTTGAGAAAACCCATCTTAATTCATCAATTATTATTATTTTTATATAATATAAGAAAACTCAAGATTATATAATTTTTTGTTGTAGACCAATGTTTACAATACCTTTTTAAAAAGAAAATTTGATATACGTAGAAGAATTAATTAATAAAATAAACATTGAACTAGCTTACCTATAAATATTAAGAATATTTTAACATAGATAAGATAAATAATTACTTTTAAAAGGTTATAGCCGTTGAGTAGTGTTGATAGTAAACTTTACCTATATGCCGTTCAAGAAGCGCAAGCTGCCGTTGATATGGATGAAAAGGGGCATTATAGACAAGCTCTAAATAAATATCAAAGAGCAGCAGAAATCTTAATACAATTCGTAAAATATAATAAAAATCCGATAATGGTTAAAAAATGTCACGAACAAATCGAACAATACTTAGATCGTGCTAAAGTACTTAAATCCCACTTAAGCGGTCTCCATGTTAAGAGAGGAAGACCTTCTAGTAAACCAAGTAAACCAAAAGAAGGCGAGTCAGAGGGGGAAGAAGGGGAATATACTGCTGAGGAACAAGAGATTATAGATTCAATATCGGGGACTATATTAACTGAATCTCCTAATGTGAGATGGAATGACATAGCTGGTCTAGAAGGAAGCAAACAAGCCTTAAGGGAAGCTATAGTTTTGCCAATTATGAAACCTAATTTATTCACAGGAGCAAGAAAGCCATGGTCAGGCATTTTATTGTTTGGACCTCCTGGATGTGGTAAAACATTATTAGCAAGAGCTGCAGCAACAGAATGTGAAGCTACTTTTTTTAGCGTCTCATCAGCTGATTTATTAAGTAAATGGTTAGGAGAAAGTGAGAAGTTAATCAGTTCACTTTTTAAAGTTGCTCGTATGAAAGCCCCTAGTCTGATTTTTATGGATGAAATTGACTCTGTAGCTACAAAGAGAGGTGAAGGCCATGAAGGTGGCGGAGAAAGGAGAGTAAAAACTCAACTGTTAGCCGAAATTCAAGGAATTAAATCAGGCTCTAAAAAACCTTTGTTAGTTTTAGGGGCAACGAATCGACCTTGGGATATTGACACAGCTATGCTCAGTAGATTTGAAAAAAAAGTGTATGTTCCTCTTCCAGATCTAACAGCCAGAGTTGGAATATTTAAGATTCATACCGAAGGTATTAATATGACGATGACCGAGGAAGATTTTATAGAGTTAGGAGTTAGATCTGAAGGATATTCTGGAAGAGACATCTCTAATGTTTGTCGTGAAGTTATTATGCTTCCAATCAGAGAATTAGATATGAGCGGACTTCTAGAAAATAACGATCAGGAAGTAATTGTAAGGGATATTAATTTGAAAGACTTTACCAAAACATTAAAGAAAGTAAAGCCCATGACTACAAGTGCTGCTTTACGGCAATATGAGCAATGGGCTAAGGAATTCGGAGAGTATTATTAACATTTAAAGTTGTAGGTTATGGAGCATCAAAAAGAAAAACTGAAAGAAGCTGTTAAGGATACAAAAGAAAAACCTGAAAGAGAATTAGATGGTTTAAGAAAGGAATTAGCTCGATTAAAAGAACTAAAGAAACAAAAGGAATTAAAAGAAATTGAAGTTGAAGCAGGGAAAATCGCTTCAGAAGCGATCTATGAAAGACTTCCAAGTGAGGAAATTGAAGAACGATTAAATAAACTTGAAGATGTCCTCACATCAAAATTAGGTGAAATCGACCAAAAAACATACGAGCAAAACGCCGCTCAAATTGAAATAGAACTTCGAGAAATTGAGCTAGAAATAGTAAAAGAGAGAGAAGCTGTTACCAAAGAAATATCAACTTATGAATTGTTAATTAACGATTACCCGTGGCTTGAAGAGAAAAGATATATCTTTATGTATTCAATTCCAAATAAAAAAACTGACTTGAAAGACTATGAATCCTGGA
>SOKP01000237.1 GCA_004375715.1 Promethearchaeota archaeon
GGATTTCTATAGATGATAAACCCACTTTTTTAGATTCAAAGGTGGATTTGTTTAGCGTTATAGAATCCAAAAAAATTGAAATAGAATCAAAATTTTGGGAATATATACTGATTTGTTTTAGATCTTCTAAGCGATCTTGCCAATCTTCATGTTGAATTTCTAAGTATTTTCTTAATTGATGAATTAGTTTATTAATAACTTCATTAGGTTTGTTATATTTAATAGATATAAAGAATTTCGTTAAATAAACACAAATTTCTTCTCTTACAAGCTTCGGAATTTTTAATTTATTTAATATATTAAAGAGATGGTTATCTAAAGTTAAATAATCTAAAGAGTGATTCTTAGCTGATATCAAATCGAAAATTTTAGAGGAAGTTTTTTTTCCAATGCCTTTAAACAAAGTAAGTATTCTTGACCAAGAGATTTCATCTTGCGGATTATGAATAATACGTAAATGTGCTAGTAAATCTTTAACGTGAGCTCTTTCAAAAAATGATACGCCAGAATGAACAACATAGGGGATTTTATACCGTTGTAATTCCAATTCTATTCTTAATGAGTGATAACCAGCGCGGTATAAAACAGCAATATCATCTAAATCATACTCTTCAAATTTCAATCGATTAATCATATTAACTATAAATTCTGCTTGGTATTCATCAGACTCAGTTGAAACATGAATAGGTTTCATTCCATTTTTACGTGTAGTATGCATCTCTTTCTTGTATTTAGAAAAGTTATGCATTATTGACTCGTTAGCTAAATCCAAAATTTCAGGAACACTACGATAATTTTGAGTTAGTTTAAAAACTCTACAATTGTCGAATCGTTTTGAAAATTCCATAATATTTTGAGAATTAGCACCTCGAAAACCATAAATACTTTGTGAATCGTCACCAACAATCATTAAATTATGTTCTGTATTCTGTTGTATAATTTTATTGATAATTTCATCTTGTATATAGTTTGTATCTTGGTATTCGTCGACCAAAACATATTTGATTTTTTTAGCTACTAATTTCGCAACAAATCTTTCATCGAGTAACCTATTCCAGAAAACTAATAAATCGTCGAAATCCACTAAGCTATCTTCTGCTTTTTTAGTACTATAAATTTTTAAGACGTCTCGCAATTTCATAAAGATAGCATCATGATCAAATTGTTTATATTTCCATTGAACAACTTCACTAATTGTTTTATTACAATTGATAGAAAACGATAAAATAGCTTTTGCCATTGTGGAGGTAGGAAATCTTTCTTTGATATCTTTTACATCTGCTTTTTCAATTGATAACTTCATTAATCTTTTCGCATCAGATTCGTCCATGATTGTATAATTGGGTTTTAATCCAAGCGTTTTTGCGTACATCCGCAAAAATCTGCTAGCAATTGAGTGGAAAGTACCCGCCCATATACCCTTTGGTTTTTTTCCAAGTAAAGCTTCTACTCGTTTGATCATTTCTTTAGCAGCTTTATTCGTGAAAGTAATAAGCATTATTTCACTAGGTTTTACTCCCGATACTAAAAGTTTAGCAACAGAATAAACGATAGTCCTCGTTTTTCCAGAACCGGCTCCTGCAATAATCAACATAGGACCTTGAATGCTATTCACAATTTCGAGTTGTTCTGCGTTTAAATCTGTTTTAAAATCAACTTCGTCGTATTCCTCGGTTATCTCAGCGGCTCCTACATCATCTAAAGATTCAATATAGGTCTCATCGTAAATTTCAAAGACAAATTCTTCCAATTTTCTGAATTTATTACTGCTGTTAGATACTTTCATCCCAATTATACAATTTAGTTTTGATTGAATTTAAAAAGGAAATGTTAATTTAAGAGGAACTAATCGTCCTTATTAGTAAATTTAATTGTGTTATTCCTTGGTTCATAAAGAGTGCCTTCTTTAACAAGTTCTTCCAGAGCATCTTTAATCCATTTTTCATCTAAATTTTCTTCAAGTTCAAGAATTTGGATTACATTTTTTTTTTCTAAAGATTTCCAATTGTTATCTTCAAATATTTCCTTTAATCTGGTAAGCATTTTATCAAGTTTATTGATAGAACTCCGAGATTGGCCAACTAAAATCCGATCCATATCAATCTTTCCCGTGCTTTCGTCGTAACCTGTGTCTTTTAAATATCTCTTAAATAATTTGATAATTTCTTCAACATCACTTTTGAGGACTTTATTCCTTAATGCCATTTTTGCATAAGCTTCGCTCAATCTCACGAGAGCATCTAGATTTCTTGCTAAAATCGAAACAATCGCATCTTCACTGTCATATTGACCTCGTAATTGTAAATAGAAGGTTTTAATTTTTTCTTTTGCTTCTTCAGTCAATACTGGAAAACATTTCCTTCTTGCATATTTAATATATTTTTTTAAGAGTTCATTATCAATAGGAGCTGATTTACTAGATTTACTATTTTCCTTTGGTCCTTCCATTGAATTTTGTAATATAAACTCGGCCATTTGTGCATCATTAGCGGGATCTGGTTTGTCCGTAACTATAAAAATTAAATCGAAACGAGATAAAAGTGAAGGGGGAAGATTAATATTTTGTGTAGGTGTTTTGTAGCGATCATATCTTCCTGTGCGAGGATTTGCTGCCGCTATGATTGCTGTTTGAGCTTTTAAAGTAGCAACAATTCCTGCTTTAGCAATACTAACTGTTTGCTGCTCCATTGCTTCGTGCAGAGCTGAACGGTCGGAAGGGTCCATTTTGTCAAACTCGTCAATAGCAGCAATGCCTCCATTAGCCAGGATAATGGCCCCTGCCTCAAGATTCATTTGACCTGTTTCATTATCTTTAATAACCGCAGCGGTTAAACCTACTGCCGTTGAACCTTTCCCTGATGTATACAAACCGCGAGGTGATATGTCTATTGCGCTTTTTAGAATCTCTGATTTACCCGTACCTGGATCCCCCACAAATAAAATATGTATATCTCCTCGTTTAAATCCTCCCCCGGGTCGTGGTTTTCTAGTGCCCCCAAATAAACTTAATGCTGTCGCCATTTTCAAATCGTCTCTTCCATAGATAACCGGGGATATAGACCTTGCTATTTTCTTTTGTATCATGGGTTCTTTTGATAATCTTTCAATCTCTTCTTTATCTTTTTTAGATAATTCGATAAGTCCTTCTGCCTTGTCTTCTGGATCGATATAATTAACATCAATATAAGTTTTGAAGAGTGTGCTGTTCATACTTTTAGTGGATTGCGCTAAAACTGATTTAAATGTCCCCATTAAAGTAACCCTATCACCAGGCTTTACAGTATCTACTAAATCGTAAGTTAATATTGCTTGAATCGCTCTAGGTATTCTACCAGGGGGCAGATCTTCTGGTATTTCTTGGATCATGACGCTCTGCCAATCTATAAATTCAGAATTTTTAGAAATGAGCCTAAAATCTGATTGAGATTTTGCCTTGCAGCGCGTATTAGTACAAAATTTAGGCCATTTTATTCTAGATGTAAGTTGTAAAACTTCAAATTTGGTACCACATGTCATACATTCGAACTCTGCTTTAATTAATTTTGGTCTTATCGTTGAACTCCTCACTAAAATTCCATTAGTCCACACCAGACGATCTATGTTTTTTGCCCTTAAACCTCTTAAAGTTATAAATAGGGGACTCTTTTCGTCTTTGGTTGTTATCCTAACGAAGTAATCTTGATTACTTAGATTACCGCCTTGAAATTTCAGGATGTTTTTGAAAGCATCAATAGCATCTTCTAAAAGGGAACTAGGATCTTTTCTTAAAAGCTCAGCAATTTTAGAATCAAATGCTAATAAATCTTCGTAGGAAATAGTTAATATGTTGCCACTTTTTGAAATAACATCATTAATCAAATCTAAATATTTATATACTCCCGGCATATCTTCAAATAATCTAAAAAATTCTTCAAAATGCTGAATTTTGTGAATAGGTACACTAGGGCTGGACATTGGCGTTGTCAAACGAGATCACCTTTATTATAACATTGATATACCCAAATTATTTTTGGTGATATTTTAATCCAATATATTAACGATTTAAGCTTATTAAGCAGTAAATAAAATTTGTCGGAAAAAAATGATAAGAGATAATTAGTTTAGTGAAATACTCCACAGAAATATAAACAAAATCTTGGTTTTTTTTAACCTTCTCTTAATTTATTTAGGATTTCGCAAATAATTTTATCTTGCGACATTTCACATCTCATTTTAAGCAATGATATTACCCTCTTTTTTATTTTTTCATCTGCATATCTAACTGTTCGCCCCAATATAATTGCTATTGATTGTTGTGTTTCTATAGTGGATTCATCGCTTAAATTTTTTAATAATTTCGAGAGCATTTTAGTTATACCCATTTCTTGGATGATTTTCACCATTACATCTATGGTTGTTGCTCTTACATCTTCTACTTCGTCCCCTAACAATGATATAATATTCTGAAAAACTTTATCGATCTCTAAAAAGCTATAAATATTTAATAAATTAGCTGCTCCTTCTCTAACTTTTGGGTCCTCGTTCGATAAATTTTCCAAAACTTTTACAAAGGGGATTTCAGATTCGGAAATTTCTTTTATTGTTGAAAGAATTTTCATTGATGATCGCCGGACCCAACTTTTGTCGTCATCCATTAAACTTACTAAATTCTTTATAATTACTTCCTTGTCTTCAATAAAAGGGATTAATTTTCCTAAACTTGCAACTGTAGCATCACGTACGATCCATTCTTCGTCAATTAAAGCCTGATTAATTAGAGCATTAACAGTAGCCATCGGCATGGTTTTTCCAATATAACCTAAAATTTTCACACTTGTTTCTCTAATGAATGAATCGGAATCTGATAAGTATTCTAAAACGAGAGGAACAGGTATGATATCCGGTATACTTTTTGATATTTCCAATATAGATTTAGTTAAAACAATTCTAACGGATAATTCTTGTTCAGGGAGAAATTGTAACAATTCTGCTATTACAGATTTTAATGCTAGGGGTTTTGTTTTTGAAATTTTTGAAATAAAATGAGCAGTTTCTTTCTTTAAAACAATCTCATTTTCACTTTTAATTATTTCTAATATTGAATTAAGGGCTATTAAATCAATGAAATCGTCTATTAACCCATCCAGCGAAGAGATGATATTAATTTTTGTATCAAGATCTTCCGAATTCAACTGATCAATTAGTTTTGGGATTACTTCATCAGGATATTTTTTGCTTATCTTAATAATCGTTTGGGAAATAATACCTTTGGATATGAATTTTGTTTCATCTTTAATTCTGATTAATTTATCTAAAATTAGAGTTGGGTTTTTCTCAAAGTTCTTAACTATAATATCTGAAATTACTTTTTTTAACTCGGGATTGTTGAATTTTATGAATATTAATAAAGTTGTTAATATCTTTTCAGGATTACTTTGCCATATTATCCCTAATAGAGAAACAATACTATTTAACGAATCTAAATTTTCAGTATCAATTTGACTAATAATTTTTTCTAGATCGATGGACTTTGGTTCTTCAGCATAATATTTTTCTAGAGCTAAGACTGATGATTTCCTTAAATTTTCATCTGAATCTAGTAACCCTTCATAGAAAGATGAGATAGGAATAGAATTCTTCTTAAAGTTCCCAATTTTAGAAATTACATCAAATATAGAAGCACGTACCTTACTATTAGTATCATGCATCAAGGGAATTAATGTTTTAACAATATTGGAATCAAGTTTTTCTATATTAAGATTTTTCAAGTTTCGAATTGCCGCTGCTCTAATGTTTTGATTAGGGTGATGAATTTTATTTAGTAAGATTTCAGGTTTTACATTCAACTGTGTCGCTGATAGCAGATTTAGAACTTCAATTTGAATGAGACTATTTGGATCGTTTAGTAATTTCATTAAATTTATGTCTTGAACTGAATCTTTTCCAATGTCGATTAATTTGGTTAAAATTTTTAACCCTATCAGTTTCATCCTCCACTCAGAATCGGATATTAAGTTTTTAATGATTTTTGTAGGTATTTTTTTTATTAACGAGTCTTCTGCGTGAAGTAGTAATTCAGCAATAGGGATGCTTTTATCATAGTTCGGTGATTCGAGAGCTTCTTCGATCCATGGCATAATTACCTCAGAGGCATCTTTCTCCAGTTTTTTTAATATTTGAATAGAAATTCTTCTTGAATTCGGATTTGAATCGCAGATTGCATCCAATAAGGAATTTTTGTACTCCCAATCGTCCAAAGAAATTTCTGATTTTAAAGGAATTCGTTCGTACATCATTAAAAGGGTCTTCTCTGCGTGATCCCTAAGTATGGGATCAGAGCTTTTTATGAAATTAAATAAAGGTATAGCATCAAATGTTTGACCGTATTCTATAATCTTAGAATATTTAAGATTTTTGGTAAATGTATTAGTTTTTGACAAGAAATAGTAAGTAGTAAATGTAAGCATAAAAATTTCTTCTATTATAGCTGCCCAAGCAAACATAGCGGAATTGGAAATAAGTTCCGCTGAAAGATTCCAAAAATTAAAAGTTTCCGTTAATTTATCTATGTTAACTATTAAGAAATTTACTAGCACATTAATTCCAATAGCTGCCATTAAATAAGCAGCGAAATAAATATCGATGCCACGATATTTAATTTTACGACCCCAAAATCGCGTAAAA
>SOKP01000273.1 GCA_004375715.1 Promethearchaeota archaeon
GAGAAGAAAAAGAAGAAGTGTTCCGGGAAATTCAAAAAGAATTTTTAAAGAAAACACGAGAAGAGTGGATGGAAATATTTTCCAAAATTGACTCGTGCGTCATGCCTGTAAAAAATTTCAGTGAAGCTTGTGAAGATCCGCAAATTAAAGCCAGAAATATGGTTGTGGAACTAGCACACCCCAAATTTGGTAAAATTCACAATATTAATTCTCCTATAAAATATTCGAGAACACCCTTATCGATAAGAAATATCGCACCAAAAATTGGTCAAAACTCTAAAGAAATTCTTCAATGGCTTAATTATACACCGGAAGAAATTAGAGGTTTCAAAAAAAGAGGAGTTCTATAGATATTTGTGTATTTAACAAACCTAAATATCATTATAGTTTGATTATGACTACGGAAATCGAAGCATTAAAAAACATTTTAAAAAAAAAAAATACTAATGCTGCTATTTGGATCAAGCTAGGATACGCCTACTTTCAAAATATGGAATACATTAAAGCTACTGAAGCTTATTTAGAAGCACTGAAACTGAATCCCAAGGACGCTATAAATTGGCATAACCTTGGATATATTTATTACGAAATTGAAGACTACGATCAAGCTATAATCGCTTTAAATAGAGCCATTAAAATTAATCCTAAATTAGCGATATCTTGGAGAGAATTAAGCTCGATTTATATTGATGCGGGGCACTTTGAAAAAGCTATAGATATAAGTAAAAAAGCCTTAGAAATTGACAATACCGATGATAGCGTGTGGACAAATTTAGGCTCTGCTTATTATAATACAAAGCAGTTTGATAAAGCAATAACATCTCTAAAGAAGGCTTTGGAAATTGTTCCTGATTTGAAATTTGCAAAAAAGGTTCTTGAGTTAGCGGAAAAAGCTAAAAAAGCTAATTTAGGACCGAAATTTTAAATTATCGTTTTACTCAATCCATAATTTTATTTAAGAACACTATTATATTATTCTAAAGATTATACTATACAGATAAAGAGCTTAAGAGATTATTAACATGACAGAGGAATTTGAAAGAAGAAATACGGATAAAGATGAAAATTCCCAAGAACCTATATCAGATAGTGAAACAGAATCATTAAGAAACAATAAACCTGTGATCATTAGTGCTGAAGCTTATAAGAATATCATTTTATATGCTAGTAGATATGCAAATCGATACATTCCTCCAAAAGATTGGAAAGAAATCTACGGACTTCTAATTGGATATCGGGATGACGATTTTTTGTATGTGGAAAGAGCAATTCCAATGACCTTTGGTCATGATACAGATGTCGAATTCAGTGAAAATGATTACGGGGATATTGAAAAAATTAACGAAGAACTTGATAGAGAAGACAAAGGTTACTTTTTCGTAGGATGGTTTCATTCACACCCTGGATTAACATTATTTTTTTCGTATATTGATCTCATTAACCAACTTGGGTTTCAGGGCAAATTTAATGATGCAATAGGATTAGTATTCGATCATACTCTTCTCGGAAAGAAAAGAGAAGAAATAATTGAAAATAATATTCTAAACAAATATGATACGGGATTTGAGATATATAGATTAACCGATGTCAGCGTAGATCAAAACTCTGTTGAGTTTGAAAACAATTATCATAAAATCGATTATATTGTTGAAGGATTAAATAAATTCTTTTTTGCAAATCTTCTCGTTGAGTTATCTTCTTTAACTTCAGCAGAAAAACCACTCCAAGAGGCTTTTAAAGAACAATACAAACTTGACTCGAATTATAAAGATTTAGATGAGGTGTTAGATAATCAAAATTCCGATTTAAATGAAGAAAATCTTGTAGAAATCCCCTTATATG
>SOKP01000279.1 GCA_004375715.1 Promethearchaeota archaeon
AGTACCAGATTTCCATTAACTCGTCTATAGTTAAGACTTTGGGAACTTGAATAAGCTCGTCAAAACCGCTATACTTTTCGTCTTTACCAGTTAAGATCAATTCTAAATCCTGACTTGCGGGCATTACAATTGGAACCGATATGCCGAACCGGTCTAAGAAGGGCGAAGATAATTCAAACGTACCTACATCTTGAGGATTAATTGTTGCATATAAAGTAAATTTATCAATCGTTTTAATTTCATCGTAATATTTGACAGTTCCCTCAGCCAATAAAGACAAAAGTATATCCTGAGCGTAAGGGGTTAATCGATTTACCTCATCTATAATTTTCCAAAAATTTGTGACAAATTGTCTCCATACAACTTCTTCTTCACCATCATGCATTAATTTTCCAAGTTTAAGAGTCCCAACTAGCTTTTCTTCGGTAAGCTGCGGATGTCCACGAATAATTGAATTTTCTATCTCATTTAGGGTCATTCCAGTAAACATGCGACCTAAAAGTTTAGTAAGAGTAGTTTTTCCACCACCGTGTCCACCGACGAGCAACATTGCTGAATTTGGAACTAGTGCGTTTAAAACGCATAAAGAAAGTATTTCTGGCAAAGTTTTTGTTTTAACCTTTTTTGTATCTTCGTCATAATAACTTATAGCCAAATTCTTAGAGTGAACGAAGAGTTGATTCGCTTGGGTAATATTGATAATTTTCCATACCTTCTTCCTTAATAACTCTTCTTCTGCTGCTTCTGTCGACATTTGGGGAATTCTCGTAAGATTTTTAATATTATATAAAAAAGTTGATTTACTTATTTATAAATTGGTTTTTCTATTAAATAATAACTATGATACTGTTTATTTAATATTTTAAGAGATGAGTTATTTAATTTTGTGAATAACTAAAACACAAAAAAATTTATAAATTTACATGTTGATTAAACTTGCACTTGAATTAAAAATAACCGATATGACCCAAATTATTACCCTCCTCATCTTCGGCGAACACTAATCCCATAGAGAGCGGTTCTTCTTCAATTTCCTTAGTAGACTTTGCCACGAATTTAAGATTTTCCAATTTTAAGATGAAAGTTCCTTTACACTTCTTACATTTTATGTGAATTTTCGTAATTTTTTTTTTATCGTCTTCAAATTCTTCTTTTTTAAAAGGTTCTAACAATTCACTACTATCATTATCACAATTTTTCAAAAAACACTGATCTAGAGAAATTTTTTCCATTCCTCTTCTAGCCAGAGAAATAAACGCGTAAGAGGGAATCTCATTTCTAAGTTCTTCTTTGTCGGTCATATGTGAATTAAAAAGAAAAGGTAATTAACTCTTATCATTATTATTTATTGAACAATTTTTATGTGAGCTTAAAAAGTAGAGGATTAAGCTTAATTAGGAACAAGAATTATTATTTCCGTAGTAGTGAATAATTTAGCCATCTAATTATGCCAGAAAAAGAAGCTTTTTCCAAAGAAACATTAGAACACATATCTAAGTTAGCACTTTTAGATTTATCAGAGGAAGAGAAAAATAAATTAGCTCTAGAATTAGGGGACATCCTCAGCTATTTTAAGAAGTTGGACACAGTAGATACTTCAAATGTAAAACCTATGACGCATCCTATCGAAGGACTTAAAAATGTCTTTAGGGAAGATATTCCTTGGAAATCTCTAACCAACGAAGAGGCTTTGATGAATGCTAAACATACCAAGGATGGATTTTTTAAAGCAGGAAAAGTAATGAAAGATTAACTTCTTATTCCTTATATTCTTTATTTAGAATCTCAATGGCTTTTTCCATATCTCTTAAGGCTTTTTTCCTCTCTTTAGGCGTCATGATCATCCAATCTTCTTCAGAATCCGTTCCAATTTTTTGTGATTCAGCTTGTGACTTGAATTTTTTGTAAACTAATGCGTTTATGTAACGCTCATAATGACCAAGAGCTTTATTGAGCTCTGGATCTTCTTTAATTTGATCCCATAGCTCAAGAGTTTCTAAACTCCGAATTCCAATATCAATCCTAAACCAACTTATAGGAAAAAGCAGTTTCTTTTTAATGCCATATTCTATAACCTTGATGTTATCGTCATCAATATACATTTCGGCTATTTCATCTTTACTAAATACTATGTTATCACTTATTATATACATATTCGCAGCGTTTCTTGACGTACATACAATTCCAACAGCAAAACCCTTTGCTAAACGCAATTGATTTATTAAATCTTCTAACTTTGAGCCGTGGATATGAACATTTTTTTTCTTTGTTCCTTGAAATTCAATTTTGATTTTGTTGATACCTTTGTCGTCTATTATAATCTGGGGAAATAATCCTTTTTCTCGTGTTCTTTTATGAGCTTCTAACAATTTATTTATAATCTTGTAATCTAACTTAAGTTTTTTGAAGATCGAAGGGGATAGGAAAGCGTTTACTTCAAAATCAGCGATACCGTAGAAAATCTTCTGATTATTAATAATCTGATAAATGATTTTTACAATCATATCTACTAATGCTACGGGATCTTCTCGGATCGAGTCATATTCCGTGGTAGTAAAAGTATCAATCTGGTTTGATAGGTCTTCCTCTTCGTAAAAAGCAGCCCACGACATTTCAGTGTAAATATTTCCTTCGTTGTAGAAATTGTGAGATTTATCAATACTTACAATTATTTTCGAGCCTCCTATGTCCATACCTTTCTTTGTACCAGATGCTAAAAACGCAGATGGTGGATTGTAAAAATCAAGAGGCATCTAAATAACCAATTTATTCATTTTAGCTTTAAAATAATAATAGAGTTAATGCTATTAAATATGGTTTTTTTAATTTAGCTGAACATAGTGAATGCAGTGATTTTTAGAAAAGAAATAAGGTCTGTAAATTATGATCCTATGGGAATTTTAACAAAGAACGTGGAACCTTTTCCTTTTCCTTCAGATTCAGCCCAGATTTCTCCTCCGTGAAGTTTAATGATTTGTTTTGATAAAAATAGCCCTAAACCTGTACTACCTAAATCCATATCTAAATCTTTCTTCAGTGGGGATTCTATAGTGGAAAATTTCTTGAAAAGATCTTCTATTTCTTCACTAGATAAACCCACACCAGAATCACTTATTTTTACCTGAGCAAATTTACCATCAGACTGCATTTTAATTTGAATTTTACCGTTAGAAGGAGTGTATTTTATTGCGTTTGATATTAGATTCGTAAATACGAGTTCGATTCGAGACTCATCGATGTTCATGTTGAGTTCAGGTAAAATGTCAATATCTATTTCGTGATTCCGTTTATTGCTAAAATACTTCATTTCTTTGATGCAATTTATAATAATATTGCTTAAGTTAGATCTACTTTTATTTACTTTGAATGTTTTAGATTCCATTGAAGACACATCAAGTAGATCGTCAACTAATTTTTTTATTCTTTTCGTTCCAATGGCCGCCATTTCTAATAGTTCCAACTGTTCCGAATCGAACTTATCTTTATGTAATAAGTCTAACAGTTGATATGCACCATAAACCGTAGTAATAGGAGTCTTTAACTCGTGTGAAGCTCTGTCAATGAATTCTTTTCTCATTTCATTTAACTCCTTTAATTTCATCTCTAATTCTTTTGTGTCTGATATATCATGACCCATTACCATGATGTAAGTTTTATCGCCCAGTTTCACTAAAGATGAATTTATTTCTACCCAAACAAGATCACCATCCTTCTTTCTTAATTGAATATCGATAGAGGGAATAACTTCACCATTTGCAATTTTTTTTAATCTCTCAAGAAGTATAGATAAATATTCAGTTGGTATAATAGGGAGTCTACCGTACCTCTTACCAATGAGTTCACTCCTCTCGAAGTTGAGTAATTTTTCTAAAGCAGGATTACAATCTTCTATTTTGCCTTTTGTGTTGATAAGTAAGATCGAAACGGGTGATTTCTCAAAAAGGAATCGATATTTCTCTTCTGACTGTCGTAATTCCTCCTTAGCTTTCTTTCTTTCTGTTATATCTATATACGAAACTAGGAATGCAGGCTGATTTTGGAACATTATACGTTTGTTGTAAATTTCTAACCATACAGTGCTCCCGTCTCTATGAATTCCACGAGCTTCATAATATTGAACATTGGTATCATTCTGATTTTCACTTTTTAAAGAGAACTCAATAACTTTTTTCTTATCCTCGGGATGAATCGTTTTAAAAAACTCTCCCTGACCCCAATTCAACATTTCTTTGATTGAATATCCAAGTATGTGAGCGAGTGTTTTATTCACATATTTCACTCTTTCTTCTTGGATTATAGAAATTCCCATTAAAGATTGTTCTGAAATTGTACGGAACTGTTCTTCTGATTCTTTTATTCTCTCTTCAGCCTTTACCATTTCAGTAACATCGTGAATAATGCTCCTCATACCAATAATCGTAGTACCTTTATAAATTGGAGTAGCATTTAAACTTCCATAAAAAATTGTTCCATCTTTTTTTTTTAATCGCATAATTAAAGGATCGACAGTTTTACCCCTAAAAATTAGGCTAAGGTTCCTTATAACTTCATCTCTATCTCCTTCGAGAATGAAATCAAACACATTTAATCCTTTTTTGAATTCTTCATGAGAATATCCGAAAATTTTTGAAGCGATTGCATTGGTATAGACTAATTTAAATTTCAAATCAATTTCAAAGATAACTTCAGGCAATGAGTTTGCGAGTTCTTTATACTTCTTTTCAGATTCAATTAATTTCTGAGCAGCTTCCTTTCTTTCACTTATATCTCTTGAAATTGTGAGTACGTAATTCTTACCATCTCGATTTTTATAGAACTTACCAGATGATTCCGTCCAGACATATCGGCCGCCTTTATTCTTAATTCGTACTTCTATTGAACCGTCTCCTTTTTTAAATGCTTTAGTGATTAATTCTTGATCTTCTGGATGGACGAAATCTAATGCTGGTTTACCTATAAGATCCTTTGAAGAATATCCCATCAATCTTTTATGAGCTTTCTCGTTGATATAATCTATTTTTAAATCATTGTCAACCACTGTTATTAAATCGTGGGCATTTTCTGATAATAATCTGTACTTCTCTTCCGATTCCTTAATCTTTTTTTGTGTATTTTTCAAATCTGTAATATCGTGAATAATACATCTTACTCCAGAGACTGAATTTTCATTGAAGATACGACTTGCATGAATATGTGCGAAAAAGAGCGTTCCATCTTTCCTCCTTAACCTTGTTTGTAAAGGTTTTACGTATTCACCTCGGAGAATTTGTTTCGTCTGCTTCAGTAGCAATTCTTTATCCTCAAGCGTTACGAAATCAAAAACAGTTTTATCTTCCTTAAATTCTTGGCTTGTATATCCAAATACTTTGGAAGCAATCGAATTGGTATAGGTTATAGTAAAACTCAAATCGATCTCAAAAATTACTTCTGGTAAAGAGTCTGCTAGATTTCTGTATCTCTCCTCGGATTCTCTTAATTTTTTTTCTGCATTTTTTCTCTCTGTTATATCCTGAGCTATACCTTCTACTAAAATCTCACCGTTAATTTTTTTAAGTGAATTTTGAATACTAATCCAAGCGAAAGTTCCATCTTTTCTCTTAATCTTAATATCTTGTGGTTCTATCTTTTTTCCGGCTAAAGTTTCTTTATAATTATTTTTAAAAATCTCAAATTGCTCCGGAGAAAAAATTCCTAAATCGGTATATTTTTTACCGATCACTTCTCGTTTGGTGAATCCAAAAATTTTTTCTGTAGCAGAATTAACATTAAGAATAACACCCTTACTATTAGTTACTGTGAGAGAATTTGGAGACGATTCATACAAACCGCGGTATCTTTTCTCTGATTCGTTTACTTCTCGTTCTAAAATTTTACGCTGGCTGATATCTTGGGTTAAAACTTGAATATAACTTTTTTTATCAAGCTCAATTTTTGATGCTGTAACATTAACCCAAATAAGTTTTTTATTTTTGTTAGGGATTTGAATATCTTCCGGACCAAAAATACCACCTTCAAGTAATTGATTAAATACTTTTTTCATCGGTATCTTGTCTGCTGCTGGAAGCATATACAAGTCTGAGACCTCAAAACCGACTAGGTCTTTTCTTTCAAATCCAAAAATATTTTCCGTAGCAGTGTTGATATCAACAATTTGACCATTTGAGTCAACCAAAACAATTGAAATTGGAGTTTTATCAAAGAGTAATTTGTAATTGTCTTGCTGAGGTATGTTCTCAGTTGTTCTATGATTGGGATTTGGCAATTTACTTAACTATTTTGCTCCTAATTTAACATAAAATCCATTTTTTAAATTATAAACATAATAAATTATATACTTTTTAATATTCTCTTTATTCTCGATGTGCGTTCGGTTATCTTAGATCGAAATTTCGACTGAGAGATAGAAATCCATTCTTTTCTATTAAATGAAAGCGACACAGTTTATTTAGGAGCAAATTCAGATTTCGAACAAACGCTTAGGAATGATCTCTGCGATGCTGGGAATATTCGTATAAAATCTTCAAACATTTAGGCGGAGCATCCCAAAAGTCAAAAATTGGTAGATCATAAGACATGAATTTTTGATACCATGGAAATCTGTATGGAAAGGGTC
>SOKP01000251.1 GCA_004375715.1 Promethearchaeota archaeon
CTGGTAAATTAGGCGTGTGTATGTCTATTGCTGGTCCTGGTGCAACTAATTTAATTACGGGATTGATGGATGCGGCTACTGATAGAAGTCCCGTATTAGCACTTATAGGCCAAGTAGCTGAAGTGTACCTGGGAAGCGAGGCATTTCAAGAAATATCTTAAATATCATTATTCCGTCCTTTTGCCGAATATGCAGAAACTGTTGCGAGAGCTAACCAAGCTATTAAATTAACTATGATGGCAGCAAAATATGCTCTAAAAAAACCTGGTTTATCAGTACTGAGTTGTCCTACAGATGTACTAGCTGATAAATTAGATGACTCCATTATTAACCCAGAAAAAAGCGAAATCACAACCACCAGCAATCGCACCTAAACCAATAGCTTGTTTTCCGTCTATAATGTAATCATCCACTACTTCTGGAACCATTTCGATTTCAAATTCGCTCCTAAGTGTGCGATTATTTAATAACACTTCAGCGGTTTCGTATCCTTTGTTTGCAGCTTTAATATTATTCTCAATAACTGTTTCTCCTTTGCTCTTAAAGTTTTTAGCTAGCAGAGTATGTAAAATGTTAATGTTTGCTTTAAGCATACATATTATAACTCCAAGAGCAATAGTATTAGCGTAAATTCTACCACCAATGTTGTTAGATAGGTCTTCAAAAGGGATTTCAACTTTTTCGCTATTAAGGTCCGGTATGACATTAATATATCGTTTCTCGCCTATAATTAGTGTTTGAGGAGATATTCTTTCTTTGAGATGTGGGACTGCTTCTTTACTTAGTGGAATTAGAATATCAATTCGATCAATGAAAGCTCGCACTGGCTTAGATGCAACACGAATAGTTGTGGAATTAACGCCACCTCTGACTCGACTCATATATTCACGCGTTGCAAATACATAAAATCCTGATTTTTTCAATGTTTTTGTGAGCAAAACTTCTACCGTCTGAACTCCTTGACCAGCAGCACCACAAAGGACTATCGAAATTTCATCTCTTTTTATTTCAGTACTCATCATTTTTTTCAATTAACAATTATATTTTAAGCATAGAAATATTTGCTTTTTTTATAATAAAGTTAAATTAGTGTCGGTATTCTACAATTAAAAAACCTTTTTTTATACTTTATAAAATAATTTACATAGTAAATAAAAAAATTGGTGATATTGGGATTGGGAGATTGGAAAAAGGAATATAAAAATAAAACGAAATCTAAAGAGGAAGTTATTAGCCATATTAAATCGGGCGATCGAGTTGTTTTTGCCCACGCAGCGGGAGAGTCTACAATATTAGTAGATGAGCTTGTAAAACAAAAAGATCGACTTGAAAATGTAGAAATTGTCCATATGGTTCCTATAGGTGAGGCTGAATATTGTCAACCAGGAATGGAGAAACATTTCAGACATAACTCGTTATTCACTGGTGCTAAGACTCGAATATCAATTAAAGAAGGACGATCCGACTATACACCTGTATTTTTTTCAGAGATTCCCAGATTGTTTAAAGAGAATATCCTGCCCGTAGATGTTGCTCTGATACAACTGTCACCCCCAGATCAAAATGGTAACCTAAGTTTTGGGGTATCGGTTGATTACACCATGGCAGCGGCTGAGTCTGCTAAAATTGTTTTAGCTGAAGTGAATAAACAAATGCCCAGAACAGCAGGATCAATTATTCATATTTCTCGAATAGATTTTCTTGTTGAAACAAACCACAGATTACTTGTGATACCTCTTCCAGAAATCTCTGAAATAGAGGAAAAAATTGGATCTTATGTCGCTTCATTAGTACCAGATAGATCCAATCTCCAATTAGGCATTGGCGCAATTCCCGATGCGGTACTAGAGTTTCTAACTGAAAAAAAAGATCTTGGCATACATTCTGAAATGTTTTCTGATGGAGTGGTTGATCTTTACGAAAAGGGTGTTATTACTAATAAGTATAATAATCTTAATCCTGGGAAGTTTACCGCAACTTTTTTAATGGGGACCAAAAGGCTTTACGATTTTGTTGATAACAATCCGGATGTCGTAATGCGCCCCGTTGATTATACTAATAAAATCACTATAGCGGGGCAAGTTGATAGACTCATTTCAATCAATTCTGCTATACAAGTAGATTTATATGGGCAAGTTTGTGCAGACACTATGGGATATCAGCAATTCTCTGGAGTAGGTGGACAAGTAGATTTTGTACGTGCTTCAAGTTTATCTAAAGGGGGAAAGTCTATAATCGCACTTCCATCAACAAACAAAAAAAAGACAGTATCTCGAATAGTGTCCCGACTTTATGAAGGAGCTTGCGTCACAACATCTCGTAATGATGTACATTATATTGTTACTGAATATGGGATTGCTGATTTAAGAGGGAAAACAGTTCGTCAACGTGCTCGTAGTTTGATTAGTATAGCTCATCCTGATTTTCGGGATAAACTTAGAGAAGAATTAAGAAAATCCGGTTAAAAAGGAGTAGCGAGATTCTCTTTATTCTACATCAATTCCACATTTTGGACAAATTTTAGTGTCTTTATCAATTTTATTCCCACAATTATAACATAGTAACTTAGCGTCTTTATTTGTTGAAAGAACCTCTGAAGTTGTAGTTTCTTCTATTGTCCTAAGTAACGTAAAAAGGTGGGAAAATAGACCGTCATACCAAGACTTTTTTAGTTTTTCAACCCTTAAAATATTTCGCGAGAGAGGACTTGCTTCTACTCGAATTAGTGTTTTACTATTATTTAAACCGTATAGATTAATCCGAATACGTTTTTTCCAATTTGGATCGTGACCAGTATTCGTCATCATTGTCCCCTGTTTAGCTTCTATGAAAGTAGGAGGTGTAGATTTTTTAATTTTTGCTTTATGTTGGCTTTTTAACCACTGCATAGCGAGTTCGAAAGCTTTATCAACAGAAATTTGAAAGGTTTCCTCATATATCACATTAACTTTCATCAAAGCTATATACCTAAAAAATTAGAGTTATATACCTAGAAAATAGTTTTGGATTTTTTATAATTTTTCATATCGTGACTATATTCCGACAAACTTGGGTTTTCTGTAGCTTTCGGATTATATACAAAAAAGTAAGATATATAAACCAGCTGGTGGTATAAATTACTATCCAATGATAAACGCTAATAATTTTTAAAGTGTGATAAAATAGTGTCTATTAAAAAAAAAATTGATGACAATATGATACTACAAACTTCTGATGGTGAAACTTTAAATGCTTATTATAGTTCCCCAGATGGGGAGAAGGGTGGAATGGATGAGAATAAAAAGGCAGAAAAATTGGGGCTTAGTCCCTATGAGATAGCAGAGACTATTTATTATTTTTGTAAACATCTAGCGTTACCAGGAATTGCAGGCGTGCTTCTTTCTTTAACGTTACTATTCGGTATAGTTGAAAATTCCTTATTTGTAATTTTGAGCTATCTCCTTATATTTTTAGCAGGAATCTTACTTCTAAGTGTTGGGAGAGAGTTCCTAAGAGGATTGAGATATAAAATTAAAGAGGATGTAATATATTTACCAGGACCTTATGTATTTAAGCGTCAAGCGGAGGATTATGAACCTCGTATAAATAAAATAACTGATGTAAAATATAGAATAGGATTTGTTGGTGATATAATGAAGATGAATAAATTTGACCTTACATTTCACCCTGACATTAGAAATTTCTTTAAGGACACTCATTTAATAATTGGTAATCTAGAAGGGATAATTTCTGAATCCTGCCCAATTTTAAAGCAAGCACACCCAAAAAAAATCCTCACAAAATTAGAAAGCTTGTTGAGCGGTGATACAAAGTGGTTGTTGTGTTTAAGTAATAATCACAGCGAGGACTTTAGTAGTGATCAATTTAACAAGTCCTTACACACGATACAGAATTGTTCTAATTTTGATGTATTTGGACGAGATGATGTAACTTTTGTACGTAACCAAAATGAAGACATAACAATAACATGTGCTACCCAATGGAGTAATCAAAAAACATGGGACTACACTTTCAAATATAATAATACCAGTATTAACAATAATAATAATAATATTATCAATAATTTTTTTCCATTTCCTCTTATTCAGAATAAGAATTTTAACATTTTATATCCACATTGGGGTTTTGAAAATGAAAAATATGTGAGAACAAGATTCCAAAAAGATGCAAAAGGACTACTAAAGGGGAAACAACTTGACCTTAAAGGATTACAAAAAATATATAAAAAAAGAGGTATTTTTGCTCATCCAGATCACAAATGGGATCTCATTTTTGCTCATCACCCTCACGTTCTTCAACCTATAATGAAGGTTCCAGATAATATTAAAATAAAGGGAAGAAAAGCTATTCCTTATAATAAATTAGCAGTGTTTTCAGCAGGTAATTTTACTTCAGGGGCTAATATCATTCGAAAAAAAAAACACATTTCTGGTATTATTATGAAATGCGAAATTGGTCCTTTAGAGGGATATAATGATAAACTCGCTATTGGTAAAATGGAATGGCGTAGAACAAAAAATTCTAAAACTCGAGTAGGCAAGGAACCAACAAAGCGAGTGTGTATCGATAACGAAAAATATCGAACATACAATAAGCCCATTCTCGTTAATGGTTTAATATTATTTATTGTATTTCTAGGATTGCATTTATTTAACTTGTTTTTCTAATAATCTTCAAGAATTCAGATCATCTATAATTTTTACCATCGGTTTATTTTCTCATATACAATTTCGATACACATTATAAACCTAATTCCCGAAGTTTACGAGTAACTTCTTGTTTTTTGATACCTTTCAGATCATACCATTTATAAAAAATTAGCGCACCCACGCTACAAAAAATGAATGGAATTAATCCTTGAATTATTCTAAGGCCAACCAAGGCATTAAACTGATGAGAAACATCTAAAGGGTCATAAATTGTGAGTGCGTGTATAATTGCTATAGTAAAACTCTGAATAGCTATAGAAGTACGAACGAAAAAATTTCTGATACCAAGCAAAGTAGTCTGGTGATGTTTTTTTGTTTTCACAGCGATTTCGTCGTAACAATCAGCTAAAACGGGCGATAACATTATCAAAAACAAGGATCCTGATACTCCGTTTAAGACACTTGCTAAATAGAACTGAAACGCATCCACAATAAAGAGGTTTAGTAATAAACTGAATCCAAAGGAAGCTAAACCTATTACATAAGTGTTAGAATGTCCTATTCTTTTAGCTAAGCGAGTCCATATAGGCATTGTTATGAAAGAAGATAAAAGCATTAAGATTGAGCCTAAACTTCTTATATATTGCCCCTCGTGTAGAACATCATCAATAAAGTTGACGGTATTCATACTCATAAGACCAAACGCAATCATGAATGTAAAGTAAGAGAATACAGCCAACATGAAATTTTTTTGTTTTATACCCATCTTCATAGTTTTAAAAAAGGAAATTTTATCCGAGGTGTCATACCCTACGATAAATCTCTCTTTTATCACTGATGATTCCTTTGATCCGGGTATAAATATCGCAAATGAGCAAAAAAGGATAATGATGCTGATAAATGCAGCGATTGTGAACGATGTTGGATTCCCTGGATCAATTACTAGTGACCAGATTGTAAGCGCTACAAAATTTGCGATAAATGTAAAAATTTGAGTTAATATCCCTCCTTTTCTACGTGTTTTATCTCCCCTAAAATGTGCAGCAAAAGCTCCAAAAGAATGAGTCTGAAGAAGAGAATACGACATATCATATAAAAAAACGATTAATATGTAGTATATCAGAATAGGTAATATACTTTCAGGCCCTGATACTTGAGGAGGAGTAAATAGGAAGAAAAATAGGATAATTGTAGGAATCCCTCCGATAATGATCCATGGAGTATGAAACCCTCGCTTTTTAGTCCATTTGAAAGGTTTATCTGTAAAATATCCTATAACTGGGTTAATCAACATACTCCATATTGTGTAGAATGTATTTGCGATTGCCAAATATATCGGCCATAAAGGAGCTATTCCGATTAAACCAAGTTCCCCTTCATAGAATGTCCAAACATAACTATTAAAAGCGATCATTAAAAAAGTGTTCAAAAAATATCCGGTTGAAAACATTGCCATCTTTATCAGACTTGGTTCTTCCTGTTGAGCCTGATTCACATCATTATTTGAGGTTTTCATCTTTTTTTTCAGAGTTCGTTCTTGATATTATTTTATCCATTCTATTATTTATTAAGATATTCTCCCAAAAACACAAAATATGGCAGTGATTTAAATTATATATTATTAGAATAAGTTTTATTAATTACTAAGCGATTTTTAATTTGAGTCTAATTTGAATCTTGTTCTCTATGAGATTCAACTAAATTTTCTTTCAAGGAGGTTATTATCATAAGATTGCTCGAATACGAGAGTAAGGAAATTTTTAGCATGTTTAATATTCCTTTAGTTAAGAACATGTTAATTATGAGGGGCGAAAATGTTGAAGAAAAAGTTGAAGGTTTTTCATTCCCAGCAATTGTTAAATCACAAATCGCTATTGGTAGTAGAAAAAAAGCGGGTTTAATAAAAATTGCTCAAACAAAGGAAGAGGCTATTTCTCTCTGTAAAGAATACTTTAACAGAAATATAGCTGGGTTTCAGGTTGAAGCAATCCTTATTGAAGAACTCGTTACAATAGAACACGAGTATTATTGCTCTATAGCCTTAGATGCCTCTGGGAGACAATTTTATCTAATTGCTAGCAAAGAAGGGGGGATTGATATTGAAGAAGTTGCGAAAACAATTCCGGAAGCAATATTAAAGGAGAGCTTTTCCTTTCAAGAAGGATTGTCTGAAGAGTTAGCAGGTAAAGTAGCGCGTCAATTGGGATTTAACGGCAAACAAATTGATACAGCTTCACAAATATTTAGGAATTTATGGGATATAACTTTTAAGTTAGAGGCGCAACTAGTAGAAATTAATCCACTTGTATTAACTCCTTCAGGTATAGTTGCCGTAGATGGAAAGATGATTTTGGACGACGACGCTGCCTTTAGGCAACCTATCGTTCAAAAATTAGAGCAGAAAAAATTAACCGAACTAGAAAAACTTTCGAAACAAGCTGGATTTTCTTTTGTTGAATTATCGGGAGATATTGGTATCTTAGCAAATGGAGCTGGACTCACAATGGCTTTATTGGATGTATTATCTGAATTAGGATTGCACCCTGCGAACTTCTTAGATGTTGGAGGGGGTGCTAGTAAAGAAAGGGTGTATAAAGCTTTAGAATTAATCTTTAAATTAAACCCAAAAGCGGTTTTAGTGAATATTTTCGGAGGGATAACTCGTTGTGATGCAGTAGCTCAAGCAATTATTGAAGCTTTAAACAATTTCTCAGACGCTCCACCGATGGTTATTCGATTAACTGGAACCAAAGAAAAAGAAGGAATTGCCTTACTTAAAGAAGCGGGTATCGAAGCGTTTCAAGATGTTATGGAAGCTGTAGAAAAACTAGATGAGGTGTTAAGTGAATAAAATGTATATTAGTGAAAATTCAAAAGTTGTTGTACAAGGTATCACTGGAACGCAAGGGATGTTTCACACGAAATTGATGGTTGAATATGGAACGAATATTGTCGCAGGTGTGACACCTGGAAAGGGTGGCCAAGAGATATACGGCATACCCGTTTTTAACGAAATGAAAGAAGTAAGAGCGGAAACAGGTGCAGATACAAGCATTATTTTTGTTCCAGCTAGGTTTACATTAGCAGCAGCCATGGAAAGCTTAAATGCTGGAATTACCATGACTGTCATTATAACCGAAAATGTTCCCGTGTTTGATATGATTAAGCTTGTTGAGAGAGCCAATGAAAAAGGTCTGCATTTAATCGGTCCTAACTGTCCAGGGATGCTAATTCCGGATAAGATTAAATTAGGAATAATGCCCGATAATATGTGTCATTACGGAGATGTCGCGATAATTTCAAAAAGTGGAACTTTATCTTATGAGATAACAAAAGCAGTTGGAGACGAAAATATCGGTGTTTCAGCATATGTTGGGATAGGTGGAGACCCTGTGAGAGGAACACCTATGCAAGAAGCTGTAGCGTATTACTCAGACGATTCAAAAACTAAAACGATTGTTCTTATAGGAGAAATTGGAAGTGACGAAGAAGAAAAAACTGCGGAATATATCAAAGAACACGTTTCTAAACCCGTAATAGCATATATTGCAGGGAAAAGCGCTCCAGAAGGGAAAAGAATGGGACATGCCGGAGCGATTATCTCAGGAGATTTTGGTACGGCTCAAGGTAAGATAGAAGCTCTCCGAAAGGCAGGTGCCTTAATTGCTGATACTCCTTGGGATGTTCCAAAAATGATTAAAGAAGTTATGTAAGTCAAAATTCTCACAATTGGTCGAAATATTCCCATAAAGCATATGATGATTATTTATAGAAAAAAAAAGATTTGTAATTTCTTCTAGATAAAACTAATTCCATATTTCACATTGTTCAGTTAAATTAATTGCTTATTATCGATAAAATGCCCAGTTGAGTTCAAAATCGAATCCCCTTTAATTCACATTAAACCAATCCTTGAAAAATTTGATGCAATTGCCATATAAGGGGGAAAAGAATCCCATATTAATCAAGTAAGTAACATTTTTATTAAAGATGAGTTTACACATATTATAAATCTTTGACATAATATTAAAAAAAAAATAAGAGAAAGAGAGAAAATTGGCTCAAAAAAATATTTATGAGTATGATGCTAAAAAGCTCATAGCGAGCGAATTACCAAAATATTATCCGGATTTTAAATATCATGACAAGCTAGTCGTAATTGACTGCGAAACTGACTTAGAGAAAACAATCTCAGAAAATCTATGGATAAATACAGAAAAAGTAGTTGTTAAACCTGACCAACTTTTTGGAAAAAGAGGGAAGGCAAACCTACTCTTACTAGATGCAAGTTGTGATGAAATGAAAGACTTTTGTTATAACAATTTGGATAGAGTCTGCGAAATTGGAAATGTTAGGGGCGCATTGAAGCGTTTACTTGTAGAACCTTTCATTCCTCACGAGAAGGAATATTACGTTTCAATTACAACGGAACGAGATGGAGATCTGATTCATTTCAGTTTTGAAGGGGGTATTTTCGTTGAGGAAAACTGGGATAAAGTCATTCACGTACCAATACCCTTAGGAACAGATATTACATCGTTTGATTTAGGGAGTAAATTACCTGATTTAGGAGATGCTAAAGAGATATTAATTCCGTTTATCAAGGGTCTTTATCATTTATTTGTCGACCAGGATTTCACTTTTCTTGAAATTAATCCGTTTGCGATTACAGGAGATAATAAAGTTGTTCCCTTAGATGTTAAAGCTAGATTAGATGATACTGCTATGTTTCTTCACGCTGATACGTGGGGAAATCCTAACGACCCGATTGAATTTCCAGCTGCTTTTGGACAAACTATGTCTGAAAAAGAAGTGTACATACGAGAATTAGATGAAAAAACAGGTGCATCTCTTAAATTAAAGGTTTTGAATCCAGTTGGTCGAGTTTGGACTATGGTTGCTGGTGGAGGGGCTTCAGTTATCTACACGGATACGATCGTAGACTTAGGATTTGGAGAAGAATTGGGGAATTACGGAGAATATTCCGGGAATCCGTCGCGAGAATATACTGAAATTTACGCTCAAACTATTATCGATCTTATTACAGAAACTCCTGATCCCGCGGGAAGATCAAAGTACCTTATAATTGGCGGGGGAATTGCTAATTTTACAAACGTAAGAGCCACATTTGAGGGAATTGTTAGCGCAATCAGAAATTCAGTTGAAAAATTGAAAAAGGCAAAAGTCAAAATATATGTAAGAAGAGGTGGACCTAACGAAAAACAAGGTCTAGAACTCATGAAGCAAGTTGGAGAGGAGACTGGTGTTCCGATTAAAGTGTATGATCGATACACACACATGACCAGAGTTGTAGCTTTAATTAAACAAGCAGAAGAAGCGGGAGGTGCTTAAAATGGAAGAATATGAACTTTTTAATAGGAATACTCAAGCGATAATCTACGGATTTCAAAGAAATCCTATCCAAAGAATGCTTGATTTTGATTTTGTAAGTAAGAGAGAAAAGCAATCTGTAGCAGCAATAATAAGACCTACTCAGACTGCCGCAATTAGTTATCACAAGGTTTTTTATGGATATAAAGAAATCGTAATACCCATTTATAAAACGCTTGCTTTAGCAATGAAAAAACACCCTAACACTGATGTGATGATAAACTTTGCTTCCTTTAGATCCTCGTATGAAACCAGTAAAGAAGCACTTGAATCTGATACAATTCATACAGTGGTTATCATAGCGGAAGGCATTCCCGAAAGACAAAGCAGAGAACTAATAAAAATCGCAGACGAGAGGAAAAAAATTATCATTGGCCCAGCCACAGTAGGAGGGATTGTAGCAGGAGCGTTTAAAATTGGAAATACAGCAGGAACATTGGAAAACATTACGCTTTCAAAATTGTATCGACCAGGCTCCGTTGGTTTCGTCTCAAAATCAGGTGGCTTAAGTAACGAAATGAATTTTATGATAAGTCAAACAACCGATGGTGTATATGAATGCATTGCTATCGGCGGTGATAGATTTCCGGGATCAAGATTAATCGATCATCTTATGAGATACGAAGCAAATCCTAAAATTAAAATGTTAGTAGCTTTAGGTGAAATTGGTGGAACAGACGAATATGCAATTGTGGATGCCCTAAAAAGCGGTAAAATAACAAAACCAATAGTCGTTTGGGTAACTGGAACAGCAGCCAAAATTTTACCTAAGGGATTACAATTTGGGCACGCGGGTGCTATGGCTGACAGTTCGAAGGAGACTGCTGATGCAAAAAATCGAGCTTTAAAGGAGGCAGGAGCAATCGTGCCAGATTCGTATGAAGATCTGGACAAAGAAATTAGGAAAACATTCGATAAACTAAAACAAGAAGGAAAAATTCAACCTATTGAAGATTTTGAACCCCCAGCAATTCCAATGGATTATAAGACAGCTGTTCGATTAGGAAAAGTTAGAAGACCCACTGATGTAGTGGTTACCATTTCTGATGACAGAGGAGATGTTCCTACATTTGCTGGAATCGGATTAGACACAATAATAAAAGATAAAAAATCGATCGGATATGTAATCGGTTTATTGTGGTTTAAGAAAGAATTACCTGAGTTTGCCCAAGAGTTTATTGAAATCGTCATCAAGTTAACGGCTGACCACGGTCCAGCAGTTTCAGGCGCTCATAACGCAATAATTACCGCACGCGCAGGTAAAGATCTTATGTCGTCCCTTGCTTCAGGCATCCTCACAATTGGTCCAAGATTCGGTGGAGCAATTTCGAACGCAGCTAAATATTTCAGGGAAGCTTTACAAAAAGGAATGAATCCGTTAGAATTTATGGGTTACATGAAGAATGTAGTGCAAATTAACATCCCTGGAATTGGACATAGAATAAAGTCAGTTCAAAATCCTGATGTACGCGTTCAATTGTTAAAGGAGTTTGTGCTTAAAAACTTTGAAAAACATCCACACCTTGATTACGCTCTTGAAGTTGAGAAACTTACTACGTCTAAAAGAAATAATCTTATACTAAATGTTGATGGATGTGTCGGAATTACGTTTTTAGACTTACTCGAAAATCTAGATTTCACGCAAGAAGAAATTGAAGATGTAATCCATAGTGAAGCATTGAACGGTCTCTTCGTGCTTGGAAGGTCAATTGGAATGATGGGGCATGTGTTCGATCAGAAACGCCAAAGAGCTGGCTTATATCGCCAACCGTGGGATGAAATTCTATTCACAGATTAGTTTAGACTATCTAAGATATTTTTTCTTTTTTCTTTTTAATACCTAAAATTAATAGATCGAACAATTCGATCAAAGTTATTTTTTTTCTTCGTATCCAGAACCTATAGGTAAACCAAAGATTCCAGATTTGAACATAGGAGCGTGAAAGTTGCCTTTAGCCCATGGAGCGGGAAATCTTTGTCCAATAGTTGATGCGAGCAATGCTATAATAAAGATAAAGATAAATATAGCATAATTACCCCAAATAGCGAGAAAACTCAAACTAATTAGTGCATTGGGTATGTGGCAGGCAAATGTTTTAATAAGAATCGATTTAGGCGTGTCATGCTCGGGACTAACATAAATATCCCAGAAATAAGCTTGTATGAAATATTGCCAAACGCCAATGCAACTAAAGCTTAAAATAAAAGTAACCAACGGTGGAATACCTGTCAAACTCCAAAGGTGATAAAATGAAAGAAGAATTCCCCCAGTACTAAAACCCCAAATAACACCAAACACAATTTCCGATCCAAGATAATATCTTCGGTCAAAATTAAGAGTGCTGCGGGGCCAAATAATCACATATGCAATAAAAACAAATATGAAGCAAAATATTACATAAAATATCCAAAAGAGGTTTGAGATTTGTTCTGCAGTGAATAAGGGTCTACTAAATATTTGTTCAAGCGTTCCAGAAGCAGCGGTAAATATGTTACAGAAGGAAAAATAGATTAATGCGCGTGTCCATGCGGCACCCGGTTTCCAAACGTCAATAGGGAGCTTTCTATATTTGATTATATAAATTCCAATCATAATTCCGCCGAATATGGCAAAACAGGTAATGAAAATGGGTATCAACATCATATATTCACCTAATGAAAAACATCAATATTTAATTTAAGACAAGTTTTTAAAGGTATTCCTTAATTTTAAACCTCGGGATTCGTCAAAATACATAATTTCTAGCTCTGTTTAATTGATTAAATAGACATTGCTTACAGTTAACTTATTTCAATTAGGGGATATTTGTGGGAGAAAATTAATCAGTTCACTTTTTAAGAGATTCGAAATTCACATACATAGAAAATAAGTTATTAGCAAAATAACGGGAAAAAATAATTTATAATCTTTTAAACAATCAATAAACGAATAGGGAAAAATAAAAATGGACAAAATAATTGAAGACGCAAAAAATCATTTTGAGAAATTAGTAAGAGAGCAGTTAGAAAGAGTAGAGCGAATGAAAAAGGCTGGAGATTGGGTTGATTACACAACGATAAAACCAATTATCATTGGATTCGTTGGGGGCGATGGCATTGGCCCCTTTATCACAAAACACGCACAAGCCATACTAGAATTCTTGTTAAAAGAAGAAATAGAGAATGGAAATGTTGAGCTTCGAGTAATTGAAGGATTGACGATTGAAAACAGAGCAAAAGTAATGAAAGCGATCCCTGAGGACGTGTTAGTAGAAATAAAAAAGTGCCATGTAGTATTAAAGGGGCCCACGACAACACCAAGAAAGGGGGATAAATGGCCAAACATCGAAAGTGCAAATGTAACCATGCGTCGTGAATTGGATCTATTTGCAAATGTTCGCCCAGTAAAAGTACCTGAAAAAAATATCGATTGGATGTTTTTCAGAGAAAATACAGAGGGGGCTTATGTATTAGGTTCGCGTGGTATAAACATCACTGATGATTTAGCCTTTGACTTTAAAGTTATTACATCTCAAGGAGCAGAGAGGATTATCAGATTAGCCTTTGATTACGCTAAAAAGAACAATATTAACAAGGTCACAGTAGTTACCAAAGCAAACGTTGTAAAAGCGACTGATGGAAAATTTCTTGCTTTAGCAGAGGAAGTGGCAAAAGATTATCCCGAAGTAGAATGGGACGATTGGTATATCGACATTATGACTGCTAAATTGGTGGATCCCGCAAGACAAAGCCAATTCAGAGTTTTTGTAGCGCCGAATCTTTATGGAGATATCATTACTGACGAAGCTGCACAGATTCAAGGAGGCGTTGGAACTGCGGGCTCTGCGAACATAGGAAAACAATATTCTATGTTTGAAGCGATTCACGGTTCAGCTCCAAGAATGGTCGATGAGGGAAGAGCGCAGTACGCAGATCCTTCGAGTATTATTAAAGCAGCGGCACTACTTTTAAATCATATAGGATTTACAGAGAAAGCAAAAAAATTAGAAATGGCACTAGATATTTGTGCAACCTTAGAGAAGAAGATTGTGCTTACTGGCCGAGATAATGGAGCGACAGGTGAAGAATACGCTAAATATATAATGGATACGCTTGTAGACCCTAACCTTGAAGAAAAGTGGAATCGTTTTCAAAAATAAAAAGTATGTTATTTTAAAATTTAAATTTTTTATTTTTTTATTAAAATCAACAGGATGGTGAAAAGAGTTAAAAAACCTAAAATTTAAAATATATATTCCAATAAAAGGTCTACAAAGTGGAAAGATATTTGATATCATGGTAAAGGATGATGCAAATTTTATTGAAGCATTGGCTTTAGTTGATAAGAAAGAAATGGAATGTGTGAATAAACAAATATTTCCTCTCTATGAGGGATATATCCATAATTATCTTCAACTATTTGTAAATATAGAAGATGAAACTATTTATGATGATGTCGGCTTATCTCCATATGCTCCTGACGAAGAAGGTCTTTATCGAAAATTCAATCCTATAAGGGAAAATATCTATTTCTGTTTATTTCCAGATACAATTATTGAATTACAACAAGATGTTGGATGTTGATGAGAAAAAGTGAAAAATAGATTAGATATTGGAACATTTAAGAGGATCATTATTAAGAAATACGGAAAAGAAAATGAGATATTTGCCCATTATTTTAAATTAAAAAGGAATATTTGAAAAAATTGAATGAAATCTTTTAAAAAATGCTAGTAAAAGATGAACAATAGGATTGTGTCCTATATATTCCTAAATAATTTAAAGGAAAATAAATTTCTTATAGCAGTTTTTGATTAATTACGTTATAAATGCTTTTTTTTTAGAAAAAAAAGTTTTAAAATTAGGTATTAATCTCCATCGAATTTATCAATGTTAGGACATAGTTTCTTTAATTCTTTAAGAACAAACTCAATTACATTTCTTATATCCTCCTCTTTAATTTCGCTCAATTTAGGGAGATTTTTAAAAGTATTGAGATCATTTAAATTCATTCGTTGCTTAGGGATGATATCTTGGACTGAAATAATCAAATCTGGTACAATATCAAGATGTTTATATATTGCACTTGCACAGGCTGTATTACATCCATCAATAATAATAATAAAGGAATGTTTGAGATGATTTTTAGAAATTTCAACTAATTGTTGTTTTTCTAATAGTACATTTTTAAAAAAAATAGTGGAGCAAGTCATTGAGCTAATAGATGCTATTTTACTTTTCTCTGCCAATCTTATTGCGACCTGTCGTGCTAATTCCCCATGATATTCTGAACCTGAGCATGGTATTAAGACAATGTTTTCCACTTGGATTTCTTTTTTACTCAAATTAAATCAAACCTTTTGTCTTCAATATTTCTGGTATCTTTTTCTTCAGAGCAAATGATGTCTTAACGATTTCCTTGCCATCAATAACTACACTATTACCATGCAAATTCAATTTTCTTGCTTCTTCAGAATCTAAATTTTTTGTATCGTATGATATATACTTATTATAAGGTGTAATTACCTGAAAAACGAGATTCATAAATTGTTCCCATTGGCAAGCGCATACATTTAAAGGCACATAAATTTCTAATTTAAGTTTATTTTCTTTTTGAATTTCACTATCTTGCTGAACCATTTTAATACACTCATTTTATATCTTTTGCTGGAGTTCTACAATTTTTTTAAATTTTTCATTTCTTTTAATTAAATTATCTAATATTGCCAATAACTTGAAAATTTGGGTATCTTTTACTCTAAACAATTTTTTATTTCCATCCCTTCTGCTTTCAAGGATATCCGCTTCAGTAAGAGTTTTTAAATGTCTAGATAATGTAGATTGAGTTTTATCAAATATTTTTTCAATGTCGCAAACACAAATCTCATTTCCATGCCTTAGAAACTCTAACAGTTTTAATCTAGTTTCATGGGAGAGAGCTCTTAATAAATCCAATCTTAAATTTTCAAGTTTCATATTTATTTCATGCGTTTATGCGTATTAACACATATGTTTATAAACGATTTTTCTATTTAAATTTTGTGTTAACAATAATTATTTAATTAAATTAAAATTGAGATACCAAGTTCGAGATTAATAGATGGTGTTAATAAATTGAACAATTCAGAAAAAGAAATTGGATTCATTATGTGTGTTTGTACTGGAAAATGCCCTGGATTTGCCAAAATGGATATATGGGATTTTATTAATCGTGTAAGAATTGAACTTCCTGTAGAATATGGATTTATTCATCCTCAATTGTGTGAAGAAGATGGCGATAGATTTTTAGATGATTATTTGCGCTCTAGTCGAAAATATATGGTAGCTGGATGTGCTCCAAACATGCAATATAAGTTGTTCAGGGACGCTTTTAAAAAGGCAGGATTAGATGTTAAGAAAGATTTGATTCCCTTGGATATTCGCGAAATGTCTACAAGTGGAGCTGTTGATTTAGTTGAAAAGACTCTGAAAATATTAGAGGAAGATGCTAAAAATGAGTAAGAATTATGAGGCTGAAAAACAAACATTTATGGGAGTTCCAAGAAAAATAATTCCCTGGTGGCCAACAATTGATTATGATAAATGCAACTTTTGTATGGAATGTGATAAATTCTGTCCACATAATGTATATGCAAAGTTTGATGATGAAAAACACCAATTAAAAGTTAAAAATCCATATAATTGTGTTGTATTTTGTCGAGCATGTGCGAAAACTTGCGCTCCTGATGCATTAGGATTCCCTCAAAAAAGCGAGATATCAAATTTAATAAAAAAATTGAGATATGAATCTTTAGGTGATTGAAAGCTGGATAAGAAGAAAACTTGTATTCTACCTTGTAACGGTTTAGATAAATCTTTAGGGGTGATTGCTAGAAGTGTAGCTCTTAAACTGATCGAAAAATGTCCTGAAATACAACTAATTTGTCCTGTTTTGCTAAATAATGGTGATGAAAAATATGAAAAATTCATAAAATCTACAAAGATTATAGTTATTGATGGTTGTATGACTAGGTGTGCAACAAAATTAGTTGAGAAGAGAGAAAAAAAGCCTTTTAAACGAATATTTATTCCTGATATGTTTAAAAAATATGGTATTAAACTTACTAAAAAACTTCTATTAAACGAGGAAAACGAAAATCTTGCGGTGCAAATTATGGAAGAAATTATTAAAGAACTCGAGGAAGTTGAAGTGAAAGAGATATTAAAAAGTTCGAAATTTGAAACTTTAGAGTTTTTTGAAATTGCTGTTGACAAATACCATTTTAAAGTACCTAAAGAAGGATATTACTTTAATGAAAATGATTGTTGGATAAAACCAGAAGGAAAAACAGCTTTACTAGGTATTTCAGATTATCTACAGAATGTTGCAGCGGATATATTATTTGTAGAGTTTCCAGAAATCGGTAGTGAAATAGAACAGTTTGATGATGCAGGAAGTTTTGAATCTAGTAAAACAGTATTACAATTAATATCTCCCGGAACTGGTAAAACTATTAGAGTAAATAAAGCATTAGAGAACAATCCAGAATTAATGAATCAAGATCCTTACCAAAGAGGGTGGTTTATCGAAATAGAATTGAAAGATTTTATTGAAGATGGAGAACTTTTAATGAAAGGATTAGGTTATTTTGAATATATGAAAGAGAAAATCATGAAAGAAAAAAATATTTTTGAACATATAGAAAGTGAGAAAAATGTCTGAAAAAAAAGTTTATATAATCCCTTGTAGTGGAATTGGTAAAGTATTTGGTAGTATTAGTAGAGAAATTGCCTATATATTAGTGAATGACTTAGCAAAAGATAAAACTGCTTTAGAATGTTTACCGTTGATAGTAAAAGGTAAAAAGGAAGTAATTGAAACGTTAAAGGAGAACAAAATAATTGCTATAGACGGATGCCCATTGAAATGTTCTTATAACGATTTAATAGAAGCTGTTGGGAAAGTTGATGCTCAATTTATGACCACTGATATCGTAAAAGAAAATAGGGATTTAAAGCCTGAGCCTTCAATAATCCCCATTGGAGATAAGACAAAGAAACTATCTAGAAAATTAGCACAAAAGATTGCTTTAAAAGTTGATGACCTATTAGAAGAAAATTAGCAGGTAGGATAACAAATGAAAAAAAAAGTCGGTATTATTGCGTGTAGTGGTGAAAATTTAATAGGTGGCACTTTAAGCCGCATGGCTGCAAGAATTGTTGTTGAAAAATTAAGACCAAATCAAACAATCATTTTATGCCAACCTTTATTTATGGCAGGAAATCTAGAAAAGCACGGTGGGCAAGAAGAACGAGATTTTGCAAAGAACCATCCAACAATTACTATAGAAGGATGCGAGGAGGAATGTGCAAAAATCGCAGTAAACAGGTATAGTGGGCCACCCTCAGCCACAATATACATCCAAGAGTATATTGATGCTCATCCCGAAGTAAAAACAAATTCTCGAGAAGAGTTAGGAGAAGAGGGGATAAATATTGCGGAAATTATTGCCGAGGATATAGCAAAGAAAGTTGATAAGCTTTATGGAACGAAATAAACATTTGTTGCTAATTTTCATAAAATTTTATAAAAAATTTAATTAAAGTGATTAAGCTGAAGGTTGGAGTAATATCTGATGGGAAATATGGAGAAAGGGCTTTCGAAAACATTAAAAAGTATTTTGAGGCTGAATGGATATTAGTTCCAGAAATACCTCCATCTGTAATGTTAGATGAGGATTTAAGCTTAGAATTACCCCAATGTGATCTCTATTTGTCATATGTGCGGCATCCCGACATTATATTAGAATTAGTTGCGCTCCAAAAACCTCTAATTTTAGGTATCACGCCAGGACTTGGTTTGTTTCAACAAGCAAATAGTATAAACCCAAAAGTCCTGAGTCCTCGTACTATGTGCTCATTGGAACAAAATACAGATATTATAGAAATAGATAACTTTGCAGAATATATTGGGAAACCGATTTATGAAATAGATTTGAATAAGGATATGAAAGTTTTAAATGCATTACTTTTGCGATCATCCCCTTGTGGTTCATCTAAAGCGGGTGCAGATTTTATGCAAGGTAAGGAATTAAACAAAAAAAATTTACAAGGTTTCGCCTTAAGTGTTTGTCATGAATGTAGAGCACCCCGCTTTGGGCATACTTGTGATAAAGAAGTGTCGGGAATCATTCACATTCTTGCTTTTATAGATTGTATCGATCTTGAGAAAACTTCCACTTTTGATAATGAATTGCAAGAATTTATTAGAAATTCGAATCAAGAATACAAAAATAAGACTGAAATGATAAAGCTGTGAACTAAAGTAGGAGAGTTGTTACAACATTTATAAAATTATTTACTGATCAATTATCCAAAAGAAAATTTCGAAAGAAATCTTAACAATTTCTTAGAACCTTACTTGATATTGTTGGATCATATAAAAAATAAAAAAAAATAAACTCTATCTAATCGAAATAGAATACTTTCTCTTAAATGAAAACTATTTCTGATCTATAAAAAAAAAAAAGTTAAAATTTCCTAAATTACATATTTATTATTGAATCGTTGTCAAAAATTAAATCAATCACATCATCAAAGGCAACTAACTTAATTTTATCTGAAATAAAATTAGATAATCCTCGGATTTCTACGTGTTCTTCACATGCAGCGACTTTCTTATTTTGATTGAGAGCTTGTGAAACTACTTTATTAGATTTATTAGCAAAATAAACTGCATTTTGAAGCAAAAGAATTGTTACTTCGTCTTCTTCAGTATGTTCCATAGCAAGTTCTACACCTGTTATATCTTCGCTTGTTATAAAATATAATACTTTTTTGCTCACTTTTATCAATCCTCCTAAAACGGTATAGCAACGGTTGCAGCTTCTATCATTTTTAAGATTTCACCGTGTTCTTTTACTTCAACTTGATCGATTAAATCATTCTTAGTAAGTCCCCGATCATTAAGAGCCTTCCTATCTACGTAAATATCAAGATCTATATTTTTTATGAAGTCTATATGCATAGAATACATGGTTTTATCTACTTCCTTAAGAAAGGCATAGACACCATCATTTATAGCAACGGTAATCGGTTCAAAATCACCACTAAGGGCAACTGTCATTCTTAAACCTTCAACAGGATAAAGCGTTCCGTGGGGAGGTTGCCGTAAAAGAATAACCACATTTTTTTCTTCTGACATTTTTTATCACCTTAACAAATTACTACTAGTCTATCAGTTTCTTCTATAATTTTCGCAAGATCAGGTGTTCCTGCCCGTTTCACATCGCCACATTCCTTTTTTAGACAGTATTTCATGGTTCCCCGAACTAAAAGACAGAGGTTGCATAATCTTACCGTCGCGCCCTTATTTAGAATTTCTTTAAAACCTTCTTCGATGTTAAATATCCCTTCGATTTTTTTCTGATCTTCTAAAAGTGCATTTACCGCATCCATGTAGCAAAAAATTCGTACTTCATGTCCTTTATCTAGAGCGGCATTAGCTAACCTTACTACAGTTTCAGAGGCTTGTGTTTGGTAAGGACCACTAAAAAAAAGAATTCCTAATCGAGACATCTTTTTTCATCAACTCCATCTTATATTAATCTTTTCTCCACATAAAAAGGAGATAAGCTAATAACCAACATCCTAGGATAATAAATGCTCCAGATAGTAGGCTTCCGAGAGAGAGTAGTGGGAAACCGCTTAAAATGTTCCCTATATTGCATCCCATTGCAGTAACTGCTCCAAATCCCATCGCCGATCCTCCAATAAATTGAATCAAGATAGTTTTTGCATCTTTAGGGGTTCTCAACTTGAATTCCTTTGCAATAATCGCACTGATAAAAGCACCAATCACGATCCCGATTACTAACCATGTTTCCCAGCCTAAAGTTGTATCAACTCCCGTGTTCCAATACTTATTCCAGCCCACCCAACCGCCTGTTATACCTAAAGGATAATTTCGACCAGCTGCAGCTGAAGAAATATACGCAAAACACGCTAAAATCCCAATTGCAATAGCGGTTACAGCCCAATGCCATCCTTTTTTGAAAGCTTTCTGTCCAAAATCGGAAAGATCAAACATGGGCTTATTTTCTCTTTTTTTTGCTCTTAATTCGCGCCATATCCAAAAATAAGCAACAAGAGCAATTCCGGCTATACCAATAATTAACATGAATATTGGTGTGAGATCTCCGAAAACTGTAAGCGCACTTCCATCTGGATTTGTAATTTTTGTATTATCCTGTAAGAATTTAGCTATTGAATTTAGTGCACCAAACTTTGTAAAATACGCACCTCCCGCATATCCTAATAAAGCAACTAATGAACCCATCATACCTTCTCCTACACGGTAAGTGGTACCACTAGCACACCCAGCGGCTAATACCATTCCAAATCCGAAAATTAAACCTCCGACAATGTTAGCGCCCCATGCAAATTGTTTAGGATTTAAAGTAATTATTCCTCCGAATGACATAATTGCAAATCCTAGCATTGAGACAAGTATTGCTAACGCTACTGATTTTGCTAGTTTATACTCTTTTAGTAAAATAATATCTCTAAAAGCAGAATTCATGCAAAATCGTCCACGTTGTAATATAAATCCAAAGATAATTCCTAAAATTAATCCAGGAATTAACACAACAAATATATCTATTACCATTTTTCTTTTTCACCTATTTTATTTTAACTAATATTTTCCATTCAGAAGCACCAACTTTTTCAGTTGAAAGTACTTCATTTCCCATCGATTTCATCGTTTCAGGAATTCTTTCTGCTGAAAGAGGATAGTCTATCAAAATTTCAAGAACTTCTCCCGAATTCATTTTTTTAGCCTTCCTCTTACTCTTTACATCTGGATAGGGACAAACTTCCCCTCTACAATCTAATGTATCTGTTTTATCAACCATTTTTTTTTCCACTTTTTTATCAATTATTTGTTACAATTTGTAATTTAATAAATTATTCAATATTAAAAAATTTATAAAGATTTCCTAATATTGAATAAAGCAGTAAAAGTAGCACATTTAACTAATATTATCTCTTTTTTAAACCTTTTCATTTCTTAATAATTTTACATTAAAATACTTACAAATTGTAATATGATTGTGAAAACAATAATAATTATAATTATAAGAGTTTAGTTAATATATCTTGTTACAATTTGTAACTTAATTAAACTGAAGTTCTTTAAGAAAAATGGATGAAAAAAACCAATTTAAAAAAATTCTAAAGTTAGATAAAATTAACCTTGAGATTTTCAATTCTTTTACTAGAGATGGTAAGATAAATTATTCTAAAATTGGCAGGGAACATGGTGTGTCTCATGTTTCAATAAAAAACAGATATGAAAACCTAATAAAAAAAAATATTATTAAACCAAGTATTTTAGTTAACTTTTCAAAGTTAGATTTTAAATTAGCAATTTTATTATTAGAATTAGATTCTGAGGCCTATGAAAATGTAAAAGCTAAATATTCCAATTGTCCGAGGATTTTATTCTCTTTTAACTTAATAGGTGAATATAATCATCTTTTAGTGTTTTTTGCTGAAAATCTAGAAACTGTCGAAACAATCTTCAATTCTTGTATGCTTTACAATTTAAAGGGTGTGAGGAAATCTAATATCCTTATTTTTGGAAGCTTAAGCGAAGATCTCTTTTTACCGTTAAATTTTAATCAACTTGACCAACAAAACGAAAATACTCCATGTGGAACTTGCTGTAAGTTCTGTAAATCTTTTATTAAAGAACAATGTATCGGATGTCCCGCATCAAAGTATTACAAGGGACCGTTAAAAATAACATAATTTAGATAAATTTTATTTATTAAACAGAATTCTATGTTTGAAGCAATTCACGGTTCAGCTCCGCTCATTGTAGACGAGGGAAGGGCCCAATATGCAGATCCTTCAAGTATTATCAAAGCAGCAGTATTACTTCTAAACCATATTGGATTTACAGAAAAAGCAAAGAAACTCGAGATGGCACTTGAAATTTGTGCAACCTTAGAGAAGAAGATTACGCTCACTGGCCGAGATGATGGAGCCACTGGTGAAGAATACGCGAAATATATCATGGGCACCCTTGTAGATCCTAACCTTGAAAAACGCTTTAACGAATTTAGTAAATAGTTTGAAAAGATACTTTAAATACAAAATTTTCATATTTCTTTTTTATATAAAAAACTATAGAGTTTATTGATCTTTTTCTCAAAATAGCACGGGCTATAGCCAAAGATTGATAAATTAATCATTAAATTTCTTAAGATTTATTGATCTATTTATTCGATGTCTGTGTTTTCTTTGTTATTTCCTACTCAAGAATATGAACCAAAAGAAAGTTATAAAAATCAATTTGTATTAAAATCATTATTGTGGTGAAAATTACTTACATTGGAGCAGGATCTCT